>JANYBL010000042.1 GCA_025360815.1 Burkholderiales bacterium | reverse complement strand
AAGAAGAATTCGGGCGCCTGGCAATATGTTGAAGATGCGTTACTGATCGAGGATGAGTCATGCCAAATTGGCTATGAAGAGTTTGTTTATTTTTTACCGTATGTGCAGCGCTTTTTGTATGGCGTGGGCGATGAGGGCCGTGGTGCGCAATCCTCGCTGCATATTTTTACGCGGGATGACATTGCCGAAGTCCGGGTGCAGCTACATCCAGACCTTGAGAAAATAATACTGGATGTACGGCGTGCACGGCTTTATTTCTTCTACGATATTGATGTCGCCCTTGTTGCATTTGAGGTGTCGTGTGCCGATATCGAGTTGTCCAATGCCGTGGAGCTGATGGACCGCTTCGGTCGTCCCTATCCACCCGCATGGGAGATGGCGGGTGGCAAGGTTCGGCAGGGAGGACATTCACCGTATGCGGTTGATTTTATCGCCCACAACGGGGCTGTGCTGGCCTCATCGGATTACAACGATCAGCGAAAATATATAGGGCTGGTGCGCGATGAGCGGCAAACGCCAATTGCCGCGCACTGGGAATTTCTGCTGTCGCCGCTTGTGCCCGCCTACAAATCAGGTAGCGGTATCAAATATTATCAGCTCGAAAATAAGCGCATTCCGATCATGACTGCGCTGACATTCGACGATCCACGCGCATTGACACGCGGCGACATGATGCGCATCGGTTTCGCGGCCAAATGGGGCGCATCCAACACGTTGCCTTACTCAAGCGGATTCCTTGCGAACTTTGAAAACGAAAGTTGCTATGACCGCTATTGGGAGACTGATGGTAGCGCACAAGATCAGCAAAGCGGCATGGTAACGCGTTATATGTTTTGCGGTGCCAGTTTTGCGATGATAACCCAGGTTAGGCAGGCAAAAGAACATGAAACATTACTTCAGCAATTCCGCCATCAGGTGTTTCAAATCGGCTTAATTGCGCACTTTCATAAAGCCGCGTTGCTGTCATTGTCGAATCGATTTTCCCGCGCGGTGGAACGGCTCAATGTGCGAGATTTTGAATCGGTAAAAGTATTCAAGCGCCATGTACGCGAAACGCTCGAGGTGTTTTTACGGTTTAATCACCGCTATTGGTTCCATGAAATTTCCAACCAGGTGCAAGCGGCCGATTTTTTTAAACGCTGGAGCCATCAATTGGGTTCCGATGCGCTCTACAACGAGGTGCGTGAAGAGGCACGCGATATCAACGAATATCTTGACGCCGATCGCGCCCGCAAACAAACCGATAACGCCATGCGCCTGACTGTCGTCTCTGCCTGCGGCATGGTCGGCACAATTGTCACCGGCTTTCTTGGCATGAATTTATATAGCCATTCCGATCTCCCCGTTTCAACAAAATTCATCATTTTCTTTACCGCCTTTACTCCGACCGTGCTGCTCGCTGTCTACACCGTCATGATTTCGCGGCGTCTGGCATCAGTCATGGAAGCGTTGTCGTCTGAAGGCTTAAGTTGGGGCGAAAAACTCTCGACTTTCCGGCAAATTTGGGGGGCCGACAAGCGTGCCTTGGCGCGAGAGCGGGCGCGGCAGAATAGCGCTGGGTTTTCCTCGGATTCAGATTGATTGATGGATTGAAAAATAAATAGTTCGATGGATGAATAGCTAGGTAGATAAACGGATGGCGCGAACCAAACGCCATTATCAGAGCGGTGTTTGAGAGGGTAGCCTCTCGGATAAGAGGCACATAATGCCGAAGAAGTCCTGCGGCAAAAAAGGCGCATCGATTGTCGATGCGCCTAAAAGCGAGTAGCGCAGTGTTTTGAAAATCGACGCGCTGATCTCCAATACGAGTCCCAACCCATCACTGCACTACCCTGCTCACACGATTCGCGGTGCAATGCCCGCGACAGTTATTTGTTCTCTCTCGTTTTTACGGCGATGGACTCGGCGTCTTTGACGGTGTAATCGCTGGGCACGGCAAACAAGGCCAATGGTTGCTCCGTGCGCTTGACGTTAGCCAAACGGTAGATTGTTTCGCCGCTGCGCGGATCTGATTTTTTGGAATACACCGTAACCTGCAAATCGGGTGCGTACCAAGTTTCTGTTGAAACGGTGATCGGATTTTTATTGCCGACCTCGCCTGCCGGAATGGTGTACGAAATTAATTTTCCGGTCGCCGCAACGCCATCGAAGCTCTTTGCGCCTAACTCGCGCGTGGTCGCTTTGGCAGAATAGTTGCTATCTTCAAAGTTGAATGCAAAACCCGGGCCCCTCATCGCTTCGCCGAGGTGGCTGGTGATGGCGTTGCCGTTGATCGTGACGTGCGAGCTGTTTGTAGCTGAAGCGCCCGCTTCGTCGCCGAATTTTTTAATGACGACAGTGGCATTCATTTCTTTGCCGCCGTCGATTTGCCTGATGATGGTTTCGCTGGGCGAACCTGACGGGCCAGGCGCTACAGAGACGCCAGGCTTCAAAGCTTGGACGGTGATGGTTTTTCCATCCGCGCTGGTCGTAACGCTTTTGCCGCTGGCCAGACTTTGGGTGCGTAGTTCTTCAATTTTTTTGCTGAGATCGCGGTCAAAGCCGATTTTGGAAGCCGTTTTTTGCGCGGGTGAGAGCACATAGCGCACGTGCTCCACAGCGTCGTTGATATGAATACTGCGCACTTCACTTTTTTCATTGCGTGCTTCTTGGCGGGTGCGACCGGCACTATCGCGGAACGCAAGCGATGTCGTGCGTTTGACGATTTGGTTGCCGTCCGGAAGATTCTGAATTTTTTCGGAGATCACCTCCGCGCTATAAGGCGCATTTTTGATGAACTTGCCCGATGTGATCGAAAGTCCGCTACCCGAAATGCCGGAAAGCGCTTCAGACAAGATGGTTTCAAAGTCGCCGTTCGGGCCGCCGAATGTGCCGACTTGTTTAATGATGACGCGCTCATTGCCACCAGCTTGGGCGAGCATGACTTCGCTCCTTTCATTGGTTGGCGATGAACCGGGACCGCCAACCTCAATGCGCTCAACGATGACGTCGGCGCTGCCGGAAGGAATCAGCGGCTCGCTTTTGGCATCGTTGGCGGCGGCAGTTCTAGCATTTATAGCATTCGTATCACTTGTAAGACTCCCGGCACTTGTGGCATTGGCTGATACGGCGGTCGATGTAATGGCCATGGCTAGCAATGCAACAAGGGTATGCCGCGTCGTGGTTTTAAGCGGAAAGTTGATCACAGTTTTTTTCATGGGTATCTCCTTGGATTGACGATTCAAAAATGGTTTTTTTATGTTGTGAGCAAAAATCAATGGCGTGCCGATTTGTTTTACAAACCTATTCTGCAAACCGAACCGCAAGGGGCCGGCCGACCGCACTCATCAGCACCTGCGCCCGCACAGATTCAGCGGCCGTTTCGGGGTTGACAGGCATGCCGTATGAAGCCAGCCACATCCGGGGCACTCTCGTTTCAATCATTGTGGGCGCGGGTTCCAATGCAATTTGCTCCAGCGATTGCAACGCGAAAAAAGGTGTGTCGGCAGCGGGTGAGGCAAGGGGCACAGAAGCCCGATGCGTGGGCATCAGCAACATCCACATCACCATGCTGACGCTGGCGGCGAAGCCCAAGCCGGGCGCAAGCCATCGCGAGCTGTGCGCGAAAACGTGTTGCCAAGCGGAAGTTGGGCGACGCGGTTTGGAGGCGGGCGATTCATTCGGTGTGGCATGCGCGTTAATCGACGCCGCTGTGTATTGCGCGAATGATCTCATCAAAGCGCTCTCGACCAGCGGCGGTGGGTATTCAGACGCAACCGTGCTTCGCAAATAATCGAGCTCGCAATCTAGCGCGTGGTCGGTTGGCATTAGTTTTTTTTTGGAATTATTCATCGCAGACTTTCGGTGAAATTACATTGCTTAAAAAGCATTTCACATTGCTTAAAAATCATCTCGCTGTCGCCATAGCCATGGTTTCACGGCGGTTATCAGCCAACAGCGTCATCATTTTTGCCCGCCCCCTCGATAAACGGGATCGCACGGTGCCAATATCAATGCCACAAATTTGCGCGATATCGACGTACGATAAATCATGCATCTCATACAAAATCAGCACATCCCGGTAGTGCGGCGCAAGTTGCATCAATGTCCCACGCACCCGTTCGGCGCGCTCATCAAGCAGCAGTTTTTCAATCGGTTGGCAGGCCGGGTCGACCAGCACAACCTCATCTTCATCGTCGTTGGTATCTAACACGACAAAGCGTTGAAATCCGGCCTCGCGCTTCATTGCCAAATGCCGTGCCACGCCAAACAAAAAGCCCTGCAGCGCGCCGCGCGCGGGCTCGAAATTTAATTTATTCGCAATCAAGCTCAAAAACACTTCCTGAACAATATCCGCCGCCGCATCTGCCGAGCCCGAACGCAACAACGAAAAACGATACAACGCGCCCTGATGACGTTCATATAATTTACCGAACGCCAGTCTCCGCGCAGCCTGCGAAGCGGTATCGTTCCTAGCTTCTGCCAAGAGCGCTAAATCAATGCTCGGATCAGCCAAGGTCATAACGGGTTGGTGCCGGGTGGTGGATATCGTCAAAAAATTGTCGGCCGTGTCTGGCGCTTATGATTATTGCCGTGAGCGTGACAATAAGTTCCAACTATTTCAAGTTAGTTTCATGACTCATTCGATGACGATTTTTGCCCATGCCTCTGCGAGCGGTTTCGGAAGCTCAACAGTTGGATAGCGTTTGCGAAAACGCTTGAGTTCTTCCGTAAGTTCCATGATCTTGTTTTGCTGGTTGAGTTCCGTCAGTCGGGCGATCCATAAGTCGGCGGCTTCCACTCGTTCTTCGGCATTTTCTTTTGCAAGTTTAAGTTCGCTCGCTGCGTTGCCTGACGATTCAAATTTTTGTGCGGTTTGGTTTGCTGTTGAGTTGCCGTCGAGGTTATTAGTCGCTATTTTGCCGACCGCAGGTCCGGTCGATTTTTTCGCCGCAGCGATATCAAACTTTGGCTTTGCCGGGGTCAGTGACAGCTCGGCGGACGATGCAGGGGCACGCTCAATGGGCTGCGAGGCAGCCGTTTTGGGTGTCACGGGTGCGATGCCGACGCTGGCAACAGCCCCGCTATCAGCGGCCCGTCTGCGTTCTTCCGGGCTAGGGGTGCCCGGGCGCTGGGCGTCCAAACGTGTAGTGTCCGTAACGGTCAACGCGGAGGCGGGCTGGGGTGCAGCAGAGGATGGTGCAGACGAAGAAAGTGCCAGTGAGGGCGCTGGAGCGGAGGCAAGCGCGTTGACCGCCGATTCGGCCCGAGGTGATTTCATTGGCGGCGACGCGACTATCTGCGCTGTCTGGGCGGCTTGAACGATTGCGCGACGTTCTGGAAGGGCATCTGCGCTCGCAGCTGCCGTGGCAGGCGCCGGATTGCTAGCGCGTCCGGTAACGGCTGGTGGAGATGCCAGCGTCATATTTTTCACATCGCTTTTCGCCAGCTGACTGGCTTGCTTTTCAGTCATTCTATCGACCAAAACGGTAGCCTGTTGGCGCGCGGTCGTTGGTAGAGGCGCCGAAGTTTTGGGCGGCCCTTGTCGGCCGGCGGAGGATGGGGATACCTGCGAAGGCGCCTCTAACACATCCGGGTGCTCGTCCAGTGCCACAAATAATATTGATGCGGTTAGCAATACCGTCGCAGCTGCTGCCAGTGGCGTGGTCCACTGCTTATTCCATTTTGGTGGCAATGTCTTTTGAATCGACACCGGCTTTGCGGCAACCGCACGGCGCGCCGCGGCGCGAATCGCATCATCGATTGCGGTAGGTGGTTCGCATGGCAAACCGGCTTGCGAATTCGATGCATCACGTCCGTCTCGTGCGTCACGTGGATCGCGCGCATCACGCGCAGCACGCGCAACACGATAGGCCAGCCGCACTTTCTCATCCATCAGTTTCAAATCTGGTTCCATCAGGCGTACTCCTGCAATCCATCGCGCAGCTTTGCGAAGGCATAGCGTAAACGGCTTTTTGCCGCTTCAAAAGTAACTCCGGTAGCGACGGCAATGTCTTCGATGCTCAAGCCGCCTTCCTCATACAATAAAAATGCTTCGCGCTGCGGTGCGGGTAGCGCGTCCAGCAATCGCAGGATCGCTGCCCCTTGTTCACGTGACTCTGCCAGAACCTGTGGCTCATCAACACGGCTGGCCGGAATCGTGTTTTCTGCGTTATTTTCTACTTGATTGACAGCGCTAAAAGACGATACATCAACAACGCGATGCTTCCTAAAATAATCCATCAAACGGTGATGCGCCAGCGTGTAGAGCCAGGTGTTAAATTGCGCACCGCTGGCGGTGCCATACGTTGCACGTGATTGAATCACGTTGATCCACACTTCCTGAAATACCTCCTCGCATTCGCCATTGCTGCGGCATTGCCGCTGGATAAAACGAAACAACCCCCCGCGATGCCGCGCATACAACACATCGAACGCGCTCGCGTCTCCTGCTTGATAGCGCTGCATCAGCGATTCGCTAGTATCAGCTTGCAGTTCAGAGCTAGTCGGTTCTCCCATATGCAGCAGTTTAATGCACGGCCGGGCGTTTTTAGTGCTTTGTTGCTCACCTAGGTGAACTCCCCGGCGGGCACGACCGGCTTGCGGCAAGTAAAACGTCCGCTCATCCGAAACAGAAAATCCCCCGTGCAGTTTTGTGCAAATTCCACACAATGCCGCCCCCTGTTCAAAAGAGGGCGACATTGCACCATGCCCGGCATCGAGCAGCCGGTTCAATTCTAGGTAACTACTCAACAATGCAATCCCAACTGAAAATCGGCGTGAGCAAAGCCCATATTAGCGACCGCCTTTCACCTCAAATTCCCCCACCAGAATAGTTGACTTATTGTCTTTAAGGCGCATGGTGACAATTTGTTCCTTCTGTTGCTTGGTGCCAAAGCCTGTCGTGAGGCGCACTTGCAGAGTCGTTGCGCTGGTAATGCTCTGGCGACGATCACCAAAATATTGCGCCTCGATTTTGTATTTGCCCGACTTGGCTGATTTCAGAGAAAATTCCTCCGGCCCATAGCCGCCCGTGAAATCAAGCGACATGCGGCCACCTTGGTAGGTAAAGCGATGGCCGTAATAAGCCTTCTCGCCGTTAGGGTCAGTCACCCACAAGTCGATATCAGTATTGTCGGCATCCCAAGTCAGCACGGCACGCAAGTCGAGTGCCAGATTTTTAAGCAAGCGTGGATCCATGCGGCTGGTGTCCAAGCGTGCATTGCTGGTTGCAATGATCGAATTCATATCCGCCAACGCAATCAACTCAATTTCCGGAAAGCGGCCGTGCCAGGGACGAGTCACCACTTCGTAAAGCGAATCCACGGCACGTTGCGGCTGTTTGTCGGCTGCATAGGCAAGCCCTAAATCACGGTATGACTGCGGCTCTTCAGGACTCAATGCCAACACTTTTTTGAAGATCGGGATCGCCAGTGCTGCACGGTTCGCCTGCAATAAACGATAGCCCAAGATACGCAGGATATGGCGGTTTTCCAAATCCATTTCAGCCAAATTGCTCAATACCCGAACACCCAAATCGTTCAAGCCCTTATCGAAAAACACATCGGCTGCGTCCAGGTAAAAAGCGGTGCTGTTCACATAGCTGGGCGCCTCATCGAGGTAGACGCGATAGAGATCGTTTGTGTTTGCCGACTGCAGCCGATCTGCATATGGCGCGTCGGGTTGCCATTTCTGTAGGCGAATCGCGGTTTGCGATGATTGCGCTGGCTGTGATGGTCCGCGCGCGTCTGCGTTTTTGTTCTCAGCTTGCATGCGCAATGCCTGTGGTGCGCCTGCTCCAGCGTCTGCAAAGGCGGATTTGGCCACAGATACTGAGGGTAGCGGGGCAGCACTCATTGCAACAGGCGACTGGACGGCTATTTCACGCACGGCATCCCTTGCCGACTGAGGAGAATCGTTACGACGCTGACGATTTTCCATGATGAGATTGCCGTCCGCCACAGGCGTTTCTGCTCGAATTGACTTTGACAACGTCCCTTCAGCCTTGAACGGCACATCTTTCGGGAATACATGCTCCCACCAAGTCACCTTTTGTTGGAATGCCCGCACGATGGTTTCTAGATGGCCGCTACGATCAGACTTGCGTTGCATAGTGATGCTGCCAACAATACGATCAAACTCCACACGCAGCTCGGCCGGTGGCTGGATTTCGAAGCGGGCGTAGTCCTCCACCCGATCCAAAATAATGAGCGATGTTTCACGCGTCAACAGGCCAAAGCGCTGGCCGAGGCGCTTAATTTCAGCCCGGTTCAGCGCGAACTCGGCATCCAATTCATGCACGCGAAGTTGCGCCCATGTGGATGCCGCGGTATTCAGCGCATCACGCTCTTTGTTAACAGAGATGGGGCTGGCAACCGGCACATCAACGGCTTCAGCCCGTCCATCGGGATGCTGCAAATTTACGCGAAGCGTCGTCTGTGAATCGCCGAGCACGCCAGCCAACTGCAAGCGCCCACCTTGCGCAAATGGTGATGCCAGCACCAATTGCGTTGCACCGTTACCACCGACATTGGTGACGCGGGTTGCAGTTGAAAAAAGTAATGTAGCGGCGGTCGCGCTGCTTTCTTTGGTGAGATCGATATAGCGCCCACCACTGCGCTGTGCAATGTGTTTGAGAAATACGTTGTCGGCTTTGGTGGCCGCAGAAATAGCATAGAGCGGCACATTGGTTTTGGCAAAGGGTTGCTCGCCAAAATTACTTAGTCCATCGGAGAACAATAGATACTCACGGCAGGCCGAGTCGGGCACGAATGCGCCCAAGTTGGTTGCGCCATCGTAGGCTGTGGCAGCCAGCGCCTCGCGCAATTTCGACCAATCACCATTGACGATACGGAACGGCTGCGACGCTTCAGCGGCGTCGCGAATACGCGTCAATTTAACCTCACCATTGCCCATTTTTTTGAAGTAGGTATCGAGCAAAGCCGTTTCCAATGTGCCATCGCCTACCCGGATGCGGGCACTGGCGGAGCTGTCCCACAAGATGCCAACTGCCTTGGGAATATCCCGCGCAGCTTCCCGGGTCGGCACCGGAATATCAGCCACAAAATAGTTTTTGCCCTCGAAGAACTCCGTTTGTACAGCCGCGGCGGTGTTGCTAGGTGCAATCAAAAAATCAACGGTGCCGAGACCGGCAAAATTGCTGCGCGTCTCGTTCAGACGAAAACGTGTGCTGAGGATATCGCGCGAAAATGCAATGTTGCCGAGCCCATCGCCCAAGCTACTCCGACTAATTTCCGGTGCTTTTTCAATTCCGTTGACTTGAACATTTAATGTGAATGTTCCAACCCGCTCCGCGAATCCGATTGGCAATTGATACAGCGCGCGTCCGGTTTTCATGTCTAGCGCCTGTGCAACGCGAATCGCGACGCGCTTCACACCGTTCGCAGGAATCGGATATACGCGCAGCTTGAAGCTATTGCCCTGGGTGACTTCCAGCAAACCCGGATCAATCCGACCTCGAATGACATCCTCAAACACGGCTTGCCCTTTGGCCTTTTCCACAGGCACCGCATCGCGCATTGCGCCATTCACATCCATCGCAAACGACGCAACGCGCTGACCATCGAGCAGCGGAAACTGTAACTCGCCTTCCAGCACGCGGTTGTTGGGATTAAAAAACGACATATCAATTTCCGTCATCGCCTGACGACCATTGACTTCGCCGGTGATGCGCAATGTTTTAAGTTGAATCGGTGAATCAACACGCACCGGCAATACTAGACGCGGTGGTTGCCAGATAGTGGGTTGGACGGGGGGCTGCTTCCAAGGAAGCGGGACAGAAAGACGCGCGTCAGCAACGGAGCAAAGTAGGGGCGAACAGAGCAGGGTTGCGGACATAGCTGCGGCAGATAGCGAAATGCTTAACGATGTTTTCATACGGATCCTTTAAGAGGTTTTTGATGGCAATTCTGTAACGTTAAGCGCTCAGAATTTCAAAAAGGGTTAAGGATTTGAAAATATTGTTTGTCCTAGGCGAATCGTCTTAAACGCCAGTATTGGCGAGGCGTTTGAAGTTGTATGGGTGGCAACAGCATCGATTTTTCATGAATCTAACTGGATCGCTGTACCGTAGCTGATGGGTGTCGCGAACCCAACGACGTTGTTTTTGCCCGGTAGCAACTATTTTCTGAATTCTATGTAAGTTGTCGACAACAAGCTCGACCCAAGACGTATCAAGCAGGTAACACGTATCAAGCGCTAACAAGCGCCTTAACCTTACAGCGCAGTACTACAGCGCAACCTTAAAGTACGGAGCATTTATGTTTGCAGGAAAAACCGCATTAGTAACCGGCTCAACGAGCGGTATCGGGCGTGGCATTGCCGAGATGCTTGCCGCACAGGGTTGCAACATTGTTTTGAATGGTTTGGGTAATGCCGGCGAGATTGAGGCATTGCGCGCGAAGATCGAAAAAGACTGCGGCGTTATCGTTCGCTACGATGGAGCCGATCTTTCCCAACAAGACCAGATCGAAGCCATGATGGCAAAAGCACTGGCCGAATTTGGCAGCATTGATATTTTGGTGAATAACGCGGGCATTCAATTTGTCGCGCCGATTGATGAATTCCCGGTTGAAAAATGGAACGCTATTTTAGCGATCAACTTGACAGCCACCTTTCATACCGTGCGGCTGGCGCTACCGGCGATGAAAGCCAAAGGCTGGGGCCGCATAATCAATATCGCTTCTGCCCATGCGCTGGTGGCATCCCCATTTAAGGGTGCTTATGTCGCCGCCAAACACGGCATTGCGGGGTTGACGAAAACAGTAGCCCTAGAAGTTGCCGCACAGGGCATCACCATGAATGCAGTGTGTCCCGGCTATGTATGGACACCGCTGGTTGAAAAGCAGATTCCTGATACGGCTAAAGCGCGCGGCATTACCGAGCAGCAGGTAATTGATGATGTCTTGCTCAAAGCACAACCAACCAAAAAATTTGTCACTATTGATCAAGTCGCCGCATTGACCACTTTTCTAGCGAGCGACGGCGCAGCGTCTGTCACGGGTGCGATTATCCCGATTGATGGCGGCTGGACTGCGCAGTAGTAGTAAATAGCGGTACCGAACTACCGCGGCGAACAATCGCAGCGAGCAACGACAGCGAACTACCGCAGCGAGCAACAAGCAATTTTTTAACACGAACCAAATTCAAAAAATGCCGTTTTTTGGCAGGGGCTTACTCATCCCAAAGAAACTAACTGGAGATTGTTATGACGACTAAAACTGCACCATCCGCTCAGACTAAAACAAGGGCTTCCGCCCCATCAAACGCAAACAAGGTATTCGGCCAAGCCGTGCTGGTCTTACAGGGCGGTGGCGCACTGGGTGCTTATCAGCTTGGCACCTATCAGGCGATGCACGAAGCCGGAATTGAACCAGATTGGGTAGTGGGCACATCCATTGGCGCGATCAACGGCGCCATCATTGCCGGCAATCCGCCTGAGCAACGGCTGCCGCGCCTGCATGAATTTTGGGATCGGATGGAATTAAATAAAGGCAATCCCTTTGGTCCGCTGTTGGGGATGTTTGGCGCCACGTTTAACAATTTCAATACGATGTCAAAAGGGATACCGGGTTTTTTTTCGCCCAACCCAGATGCCATTTATGGTCAACACGCCAAGATCGGCATCGAGAAAGCCTCGTACTACACGACCCGTCCGTTGCGGGAAACGCTGACCAATTTAATTGATTTTGATTATTTGCAATCGAAAAAAACCCGCTTAACCGTCGGTGCCGTGAATGCCAATACTGGCGAAATGCGTTACTTCGATAGCCACAAAGATGCGATGACGGTCGAGCACATCATGGCATCCGGTGCGCTGCCACCGGCGTTCCCCGCGATTCGCATTGATGGCCAACCGTATTGGGATGGCGGTATTTATTCGAACACGCCGGTCGAGGTAGTATTGGAAGACAATCCGCGCCGCAATTCGACTATCTTTACGATCCAGTTGTGGAACCCGGCTGGAACAGAAGCCGAAAGCCTGTGGGAGATTAGCGGACGGCAAAAAGACATTCAGTTCTCAAGCCGTGCCAATTCACACATCGAGCGCCAGCAACAAATCCATCAGCTACGCCACATTATTCGTGAGCTGGGCAAACAATTGCCAGAGAAGCTTCGCAGTCAACCTGCGGTCAAAGAACTCACGGCTTGGGGCTGCGGTACCACTATGCATTTGGTGCGTATGCTGGCACCCCGTCTCGAAGGTGAGGATCACACCAAAGACATCGACTTTACCGCGCACGGTATTCACACCCGCTGGCAAGCTGGCCGCGAAGATACGCAGCGTGCCATTGACGCCGCACCGTGGAATGACCCGGTTGATTTTAAAGATGGCTTGGTGATTCACGATTTTGAACACAACGGTGTTTGCGTCTAGTTCAAATTTGTTTACGCCAGTTGAGTCAGCTAAGCCGCTTTGCAGTATCCCAATTCAACGACAGCAAATCAACCAAAGCAACCAAAGAAAAACAACCAAAACAAAGCAACCGAAATTTTGAGCAATGATTTTCTACCAGCAATAGTAGCGCTCAAACCCCGCGCAACGTGATCAAACACCCAGCGCATCTAACCGCGTGATTCGTGAAAAAATTTCGCGCCAATTGAAACAGTAAAACCTAAAAAGGAATATTTCCATGAACAAAGATATCCGTAAACCAATTTCGTTAGCCTTCATGTTGGCTGGCATCGCAATCGCATCGGTAACAACCTCCGCCATGGCTGGCACATGCCCGGCTGACAAAGTGGCTACCAATCCACTCGCTGACGCGCCAACAATGCCAGTTGGTGTGACCGATACCGAACTATCCTCGGTTGATTTGTCTACTGAGAACGTCAAGCTCAAAGAACGCCGTTTACGCCTGCGCCACATGACGATTCAGCCTGGTGGCATCGTCCCGCTGCACAGCCACGCGGATCGTCCGGCGCTCATCATGGTAGAGTCCGGCGAAATTTTCGAGAACAGCAGCAAATGCCTGGTGCCCATTTTGCATAAGCAAGGTGAAATTTCTAAAGAATTTTTGGGCACGAAACACTGGTGGAAAAATTCCTCCGGTAAGGCAGTAGAGTTGACGATTGCCGACATCGTCAACGATAAAAAGCCCGACACCATGATGGAACACATGTAAGAAATTCCATGCTCGCTTTAACCTTTACCATGCTCGTTGCTATGTTACTGGCCGCCACCATGGGTTTTGCAATCCAGCGTGGCGGCACGTGCACGGTAGCCGCTATCGATGAGGTCTTGCGCAAGCGGCGTTTCAACCGTTTGTTGTCGTTGCTAGAAGCATCGGTTTGGGTGTTAGGTGGCTTGTTGATTGCGCATGCGTTCAACCTCATGCCGCCGATGCCCGCCGGTTGGGTGATTACGCCGTGGATGGTGTTAGGTGCTGCATTGCTGGGATTGGGTGCTGCGATCAATCGTGCCTGCGTATTTGGTGCAATCGCGCGCTTCGGTTCCGGTGAGTGGGCATATCTGGCTGCGCCGGTTGGATTTTTTATTGGTTGTGTGTTGTGGCAGGTGCTGGGGCAGACAATACTAGCCGACCATGTGCCGCAAAAAATTGCCACCGCATCAATTGTCTTTCAAGCACCAACCGTATTAGCTTGGATGATTGCTGCGTGGATGCTTTGGCGGGTGGTAAAACTGGCTATCGTGAGCGTTAACGATCCCAAAGCCTTGCTCGCAAAAGTTTGGGAACCGCACGCCGCGACTGTCGTGATCGGCATCACATTTTTCCTCGCGCTCTTTTTGGCAGGGCCTTGGGCTTATACCGATGCCTTGGCGGATTGGGCGCGCGGGATGATGAGCAACACACTGCAACGCAGCCTGCTGCTCTTCGCGTTGCTGGCAGGCGCGGTGTATGGGGGATGGACGGTGGGGCGGTTTAAGGCAACCCGCGTCACCTTGGCAGGCCTTGCCCGATGTCTGATCGGTGGTGCATTGATGGGGGCGGGTAGCGTCATGATCCCCGGTAGCAACGACGGTTTAATTTTGACCGGCATGCCGCTGCTGTGGCCACATGCTTGGCTGGCGTTTTCGGTGATGTGTGTGACGATTGCCGTTTTTTTGAAAACGACCCAGTGGTTGCAAAAATAGCTGCTATCTGAATTGACCGCCGCAATGAAAGTGTGAGCGCTAACCTTTCTTTATCCTCCAAGAACCCCTATTCCGTGTCACTTTGCCGCGCAGGTTCCGCATCCACAAACGCAGCTATCTTCTGTGCGTTACTCGCCACTTTCATAATGTGCGGAAATTTATCGAGCGAACATTTGAACCGATTCGCATTT
>JANYBL010000126.1 GCA_025360815.1 Burkholderiales bacterium | reverse complement strand
TGAATTCGCCCCAGCCCTGGTCGAGAATGGCGCGGTTCAGACCGGACTTCTGTTTCACCATCTTGCCCGGCTGTTCGCTGTTGCCCTTGGAAGACTTGGACATGTTCCGTACCTGCAAATCCTCAATACAGACGAGCGCGTGGTTTTGGCTGATCGTTGATGTGGTTTTGTGCAGGAAGTCTTTCCGGGCATTGGCGATGCCGGTGTGAATCTTCTGGACGCGGGCTTTCGCCTTCTTCCAGTTATTGCTGAATTTGACCTTCCGGCTCATGCGGCGCTGGTAACGCGCAAGACGTTGTTGATGCTTTTTAAAACTATTGAGCGGCGCGATGAAGCTGCCGTCGCTCATGGTGGCAAAGCGCACAATCCCAACATCGATGCCGATGGCCGTCGTAGCCGTGGGCAATAACTGTTCGATTTCCCGCTGCGTCTGAATCGACACGAACCACTCGCCGCCTGACTGGCTCACGGTAACGTTGCGGACCTCGCCCAGCACGTCACGGCTGTTGCGGTAGCGTAGCCAGCCGAGCTTAGGCAGGAAGATGCGGTCGTTGGCCTGATCGAGCTTGATCTGCTTTGGGTCGGGATAACGGAAGCTGTCGCCACTACCTTTCTTTTTAAAGCGCGGGAAGTCCGCGCGTTTTGCAAAGAAGTTTTTGTAGGCTTTTTCCAAGTCCTTCAAGGCATGTTGCAGCGCTTGGGATGGCGTTTCTTTAAGCCATTCCGTACCAGATTCACGCTTCCAGATCGGTAGATTCGCCGCCATTGGCACGTAGCCAATGTACTTTCCTCCTGCCTCGTGGTTCTGCTTTTGCAATGCTAAAGCCTTGTTATAAACGAACCTGCACGACCCAGCAAAGCGGCGCATATCGCGCTGCTGTTCGCCGTCTGGCATGAGTTCGTATTTAAAGGCTTGAAGTCTTTGCATAGTTAGATCATGCTCTGGTCTATGAGCGAAAACAACAACGATATTAGGACTGGAAGACATTGCGTTTTCATGATGCACGTGCATCTGGTCTTTGTGACGAAATACCGTCGCGAGGTATTCACAAAAGAGATTCTTAACGATTTACGTCCAATATTCGCCAGTGTCTGTAATGACTTTGAATCGGAACTGGTAGAGTTCGACGGTGAGGATGATCACGTTCACCTGCTGGTGAACTATCCGCCTAAAGTGGCAGTGTCAAAGCTTGTGAACAGTCTCAAGGGAATATCAAGCTTGATGATTCGGAAAAAGAACTATCCGAGCATCAAAAAGAAGTTATGGGGTGGCGCTTTGTGGTCGCCTAGCTACTTTGCTGGAAGCTGTGGTGGTGCGCCTATTGCTGTGATTCGCAAGTACATTGAGCAGCAGCAAACGCCGCATTAAATCGAGAATCCAAGGCAAGGAAGGCTTCGCCTTCCGCGCTATCCATCCCCGCCCTGAACGACGGGGTTTTACGCGAAAATCGGATAAATGATGCCATTTGGCACGTGGGCAACATACGCGAAAGTTGTGGGTCACCAATTGCGCGGCTTAGCTGTTTTGCATCGAGCTTTTAGAATGCCCCGCACCGCCCAACATCGTCTCAGTCCCCCATATTTTTGCAGCCGGTTGCACGATTGCCTGTCAATTGCGGGTTGTTAAGCGCTAGACGACCGCGAGACCTACTCCGTTGTCCTTGGACGCAATTAAGTCAAACTCGAACACCGATGCGGCGCGTTGTCAATGGAAAATATTAGAGGGATTACTCGAAAACTATCGTGTAAAAAAGTAACTGTAGGTGTTGTCCCGTTCAACCAAAGCAGTTTTCGATTGGCAAACGCACCGCGCAAGGCAAAACATATTGTCGCTGTCATCATGCAGTCATCCGCTTTCGAGAGAGTTACAAGCCGTGGCGAACCAATCGCAGCCGGGTTTTGCGATAGCGCCAGTTATTCTCAACTCTGAAGGGAATCGTATGCACATTCATATTTATTTCAAAATGCCTGCTGTTGAAATTAGCAAGGCAATCTTTGTGACTGCGTTTTTTGCCGTTGCGCTGAGTGCTTGCGGAAAAACTGAAACAAGAGTCTTTACCGCGGACCGTCTCAAAATAATTGAAGAGCAGCAAAAGGCTGAAGCCAACGTTCGGTTGCAGAAAAAGGCAGGCGCAACGGCGAGCAACGAGCCCGCAACTTCCTTCCCTGATAGCGTTGAAGCAGCGCCGCCAAAGCCGTCAGCCAAGATGTAGACAAAGAGCTGAAGCGAGGCTTGCGCCGACGCGCATCCTCGCGCCGCATCCTTCGCAAGCTTGTGCAAGTAATTCAACGATCGACGTTAGCAAGCAGGCGGTATTCGATGCATTAAAGCGCGATAACTTGCCCTTCATACGCGAATGACCATTCGACGGGATGCACGGTGCTACCCGGTGGCGGGCTGTCGAGGCGATGCTCGTAGTAATGGCGTGCCTGGGTTTCAGCGGCAGCGATTTTGCCCATCGAGGCGCCGGGATCGTGGTGCATAAACAACACGCGCTTGATGTTTTCGCGCATCGCTATATCGAGCCCGCGACGCGCGGAAGCGTGCCCCCAGTTGATCCGCTCGAACGACTCCATGACGGTATATTGCGCGTCAATGATCATCAAACCGAGGTTTTGATACAGCGGCAGGTCCGCGCCTAATTCATCGCGGGTAATGCGGGTGCATTCGGTATCCACGCAATGCGCGAATGCGACGCCACCGGCCTCGACCCTGAAGCCCCAGCATGGGTCGGGGTGATCAAGCTCATAGGGCGTGACGCTGATATCGTTAAACACTTTCGGCTGGCGCGGTTCCAAGCGATGATATTCGATCGTGGCACCGAGCTGTTCTAGCTCAACGGGAAAATACGGTTTTTTGAACAGCGTCTTGAATACATCAGGCAAATCAGGCTGCACCGCATAGACATGGATTTTATTGCCGGGAATAAAAATAGGCGTGAAAAACAACAGGCCAATTAAATGATCCCAATGAAAATGCGTGAACAGAATATGAACCTCGCCTTCCCCGCGCCCGCAGGGGCCTGCCATCAGATCATAGCCCAACTGGCGAATCCCGCTGCCGCCATCAATGATGAGCTGCTGTTGATTGGTATTGACTTCAATGCACGGTGTGTTGCCGCCGAAACCGCCGAAGCGCTGACGTGGCACGCCAGCCAAAAATTTATCGACTTCACTTGCACCCGTCAAGCCGCGCTCGGTGAATTCGATCAACAAATTGCGCATATGCAATTGCAGCTCGTCCGGCGTAAGCGGCGCGGGCAACGAACCCCGTGCACCCCATACTTTGACACGCATTGTTGGGGACCCGGCTGGGGCCGCAGTCGAGGTTGGGCCCGGGGGGG
>JANYBL010000093.1 GCA_025360815.1 Burkholderiales bacterium | reverse complement strand
GTACGCTTTGGCTTCGCCGCCAAATTTCTTCGCAAGCACAGTGGTGATCGCTGCGGTTAGCGTGGTTTTACCGTGGTCAACGTGACCAATCGTGCCGACGTTGACGTGCGGCTTGGTCCGCTCAAATTTGCCTTTTGCCATTACTATTCCTCGTTAAATTCAATGATTAACAATGATTGTTGCTAGGGGATTAACCGGTTTTTCTGAACTTAAAAATCGTCTGGCTCTACCAGCAATTTTCACCTGACTTAACGGACGAAAAGTAGGCTTGCACTTTTTGCCGAATTTTTGGTGCTCTTGATGCGGATTGAACGCACGACCTCTCCCTTACCAAGGGAGTGCTCTACCACTGAGCTACAAGAGCCGAGCGGTCGTTTTTTCGAAATGAATTGCAAAACGCAAACGCCCTTGTGTAAAAACACGTACACGATGGGCTTTTGCGCTTTGCAATTCATTCCCAAAAAGCGCCCGAATGACAACTACTAAAGACAACTGCTAAAACGTTTGCAATCTTTGGAGCGGGTGAACGGAATCGAACCGTCGTCATAAGCTTGGAAGGCTTCAGCTCTACCATTGAGCTACACCCGCAAATCCGATCTTTCACCGACAGCTTTGTTGCCCTGTTTACCGCCTTCTACCGCATTACAACCGCACAACGAATTCTTGGTGGAGAGGGCGGGATTCGAACCTGCGTACTCGTAAGAGGGCAGATTTACAGTCTGCTGCCATTAACCACTCGGCCACCTCTCCACGGAACCCAACATTATCCAGAATTTTGAGCAAAACGTCAAATGAATACTGGACTTTGGCGATAATCGGCTTTTGCAGGCGCTGTCATGCTGCGCTGGACTAAAGCCGGATAAACACGCGTGCTGGTTTATCATTGGATGAATTTCATACGTTGATTTCACAGACAACTGACAGGGCATTTGCCTATTGCAACGAATATGATGTTAGCATTTACTTTCGTTAAGAACTATACCCTTAAACAAAACACGCCATGCTCCCGCTAGCAACCACCCCCAATCTACGCGTCGCCGTCGTCTCCATTGGCCGTAGCGGCACCTCGGTTATTTCCCGTATTTTGCACGAAGTACTGGCCGTTGATTTCGGTGACGAAGCCGACCACATCCCCCGCAACCACAACAATCCTGACGGTTATTTTGAGAACCGTGAAATGTTAGCGCTCAATGAACGAATTTTGGCGGCAGTCAACGGCGCGGTATTACGACCTCCCGCGTTAGAGGCGTTTGTAACACTGGATCCTGATACCAAGAAAACCTTAATTGAGACGGTCGGAGAACGGCTCAATTTCTATGCCGCCGGCAAATCAAGCTTTGGCTGGAAAGACCCTCGCCTGTCGTTGACATTTCCAATTTGGAAAGCAGCCGTACCAAATGTGGTTGCGGTAATTGCCTTCCGCGATCCGCGCGCCGTCATGCGCTCCATCGCAGATCAGCTTGAAGTGGCACCGACAAGTTTAAGCGGCTTGTGGCTTGATTACTACCGTCGGATTTTCCGCGACACTGCTGACTGCAAACGGGTGGTCGTGAGTTTCGATCAGTTGCTTGACGAGCCATTGCGCGTGGTTGAAACCATGGCCACTCACTTGAATATTGTCATCGATAAAAAAACAGCAGAACGCCAGTTGGCGGGCATCGTGAAGCCAAAGCAGGCCAAACACCGCGTGGATGCAACAGTTTCAAAAAGCGAGTTGGCGCTCGATCCCAATACCGAAGCGGTTTATTTTTACTTGCGGGACGCGGTTGCAAAAGGCCTTCAGCCGGATTTTAAAATGCTCGATCGGTTGTTAAATCCAATTGGCGAGGCCGCCGCCCAATCGACATTCAAACGGTGGTGGTCACGCTTGATTGTCCGCTGAAAAATCATTCGCTTTAGCGATGCACTTATTGGTCGAGCAATTTACAAAACTCGGTCCCTGTTTGTAAGAGATTTCCGAACTGGATTGGACTGAGTTCGCGAATAGGTTCAAAGCCTTCCCGAATCCAGAAAGCCTGAGCGGCCCGATTCGTGTGCATTACCGCCAGAAGGATTCGCCTGCCTTTTTCGCACAAAACATAGCGTTGAAACGCGTTAAAAATGTCGCCGCCGTAACCACGCGAACGAGCCGACGGTTCGAGCATAAAGTTGCCGATATACCAATCACCCACCGCCGGTGAGTTCTGATGTACTGCCATTAATCCGATGAGCGATTGATTGGAATCGAAAATTCCGATGCAGAATCCCTTCGCTAATGATTCGCCACGCACTACAACCTCGGCGAGTAGCTTGCTCGCTGCGTCAACATCAGGCGGTTTTCCGGTTAGCTTGACGGCGACATCACTGCATTTTTCACAGAGCGTCCGTAGTTTTGGAATATCGTCTTGCGCTAAAAGGCGCCCGAACCCAGCGCAAAATCCAAACATCTCTTTTGTTGCTAAAATTTTATTCTCCCTTACCCGCATCGCAATTTTTTAACGTCATTTCCTAAATTATCGAAATTACTTTCAGACTCAAATATAAGTTAGTTTGGCGTTTTTATGACAGTAAGTTGTAACGAATTCTTACCGCTGAACAACTTCATTAGTTGGCAGCTGAATTTCTCACTTGGCGATCAAACCGCAAACGGTGCAGGCAACGGAAATTAAAACTTCGTTGAATTCAAGCTCGTAATTGCCAACATAATCGCGACCATCATCACACCGATGACGGCGCCGATGGTCAAAATTGCGATCGGCTCCAGCATCAGCAAAAACCGCTTCATACGATTGCGGCCGGATTCGGAATGCAGCTCACCCAGCGTGGCCACCATTTGCGGCAGTTCGCCCGATTTTTCACCGACACGAATTAGGTTCACGCCAGTCGCATTTACCACGCCATATTTCGCCACCGTATCGGCAAGCGTTGCGCCGCCGCGCACATCGCGGACGACGAATTGCACATTGCGCTTCATGTCAGGGAATCGCAGGCCCTCAGCGGACAATTCCAGCGCGGATAAGATTGGAACACGGTTGCCGAGCAGCGTGCCAAGCGTGGTCGCCCAGCGACCGGTTTCGGCCTCGGTGAGCCAAATGCCAATCAGTGGCAGCTTGGAAAGCCTGGCCAGCCAACGGGTTCGACCCGCTTCCTCTTTGACGGAGACGTAGAACGCTAAGCCTGCAATGATGGTTAAGGCCAGAAACCATATCCAGTTGGCCCGGAAAAAAAGCCCGGCGTTAATCACCCATAGTGAAATTTCAGGGATGTCGGCGGCGCGGCTGCCTTTGATGAGGTTGGCGAATCGCGGCACGACGAAGAAAAATATCAGGAGAACCGCGCTCACGCCCGCAAACACCAAGATCACCGGATAAATCAACGAATTGCGCAGCTCTTGATTGACCTTATCGTCATATTCCATTTGCTTCGCAGCGTCAGCCAATGCCGACGCTAATTTGCCGGTCATTTCGCCGGTTGCGGCGAGCTGATTCACGTAAGTTGGGAACTCAATATTGGCTTCGCCCAGCGCCGCCAAAAACGGCTGGCCTGCATTGAGTGCGCGGGCGGTGCGGGCGAGCGAATCGCCCATCGTCGTCCCATCACGTGCTTGCGAAAGCGAGAGCACAGCGTCAGCAAGTGGAATTCCCGCTCGCAGCAGCGTGGCCAGCTCACGGATGACCATGATTTTTTCGCTTTGCGTAATGCGTTGGCGACGACGATTTTTATTCGGATTCGCGGCGGCGGTCAATTCAATCGGCGTAAGCGATTGCGCGCGCAATTGGGAGAGTGCGTCCTGCTCATCGGTTGCAGTGATGTTCCCTTGCACAGCCGCACCTTGGGCGTTAACGGCTTCGTAGCGGAATTGAGTGTTCATCCTATCTCTCAGTAGAACTCGGCGAACGCAGGATGGATAAGGATTACTTGCCCGACATCAGTAGCAATTTTAGCGATATGGTTGGGGTTGGGGTTGGGCGCAACCCAGTCAGGGCTACCTAACCCGCGATCTGAGCTAGCCCTAACCATTCACTTGACCAATCTCATCACCACCCGTCGAATGCCCCTGCGAACCGGCGACGCGCAAAATCTCATCGACGCTGCTGACGCCGTTCCATGCCTTAATCAAGCCATCTTCACGCAAGGTGCGGAATTTCGCAGCGCCGGTCGCGCGGCGACCAATTTCGGCCAATTCCTGCGAGGATGCACGGCGCACAATCGCATCTTGCAATTCAGCTGTCACGGTCAATAATTCATAAATACCGTTACGGCCTCTATATGAATCGGCCTCATGATGAGTCGAGGGTTTGGCTAATTTGGATGGGTTATCCAAGACCCCAGGATAAGTTGACTTTATATCAGCGAATTGCTTGGAAAGCCAGTCTGGTGGCCGATCTTCATTAGGCCCAGCGTTCAAAAATGGCACAGAATGCTCGGGCGATAATTTCCGTACTAACCGCTGCGCCAACACCGCGCGAACCGACGTCGCCAGGAGGAACGGTTCAATTCCCATTTCAAGCAGGCGGGTAAACGCTGATGGCGCGTCATTGGTATGAATAGTTGCCAACACCAGGTGGCCTGTGAGTGCGGATTGGATCGCGATTTCAGCCGTCTCGGCATCGCGAATCTCGCCGATCATTATTACGTCAGGATCGTGCCGCAAAATCGAGCGCAGTGCCCGCGCAAACGTATAACCAATCTCTGCATGCGTCTGAATTTGCGTAATACCCGCCATGCGGTATTCAACTGGATCTTCCACCGTGACAATTTTCAATGAACGATCATTGATGGCAGCCAGTGCGGAATAGAGCGTCGTGCTTTTACCGGAGCCGGTCGGCCCCGTGACCAAGATGATGCCGTTGGGTTGCCGTAATAACGCGTTCAATTGCGCGAGATGATCTCGCTCCATGCCGAGCTTAAGCAGGCTCATATCAGCACGCTCTTTCGGCAGCAAACGCAGCACCAACGATTCCCCGTGTACACCGGGAATTGAGGAGACACGCACATCCAATTCCACGCCTGAAACACGCGTCGTCACGCGGCCATCTTGTGGCAAGCGGCGCTCCGCAATATCAAGGCCGGAAATCAGCTTGATCCGCGAGGCAATAGCATCAAAACCATCACGCGGACGCGTCATCCGTGGCTGCAACACACCGTCAATCCGGTAGCGCACCTCAAACTCCCGCTCGCCCGGCTCGACATGAATATCAGAGGCGCGGTCATCGACCGCCTGCGCTAAAACATTGTTTACGAATTCAATCACCGGCGCTTCTTCAGCCAGCTCACGCAAGTAATTAGCATCACCGAGATCGCCGCCCCGGCCGCCCTGGCCGCTGTTTTTGCCGCCTTTACCGTAAGCGCCGTCTTTCACAATCGCTAACCCACGCTGCAAATCTTGGCTTCGTGCCCAGTAGGTGGTGGTGTGATGCCCTTTGTAAGTGTCGGCAATAACCTCGGCCAGCTCGCTGTCCAGCGGATCACGCGCCATAATCCCGACATCGGCCATTGCCCCTTCAGTGACTGTGATAAAAGGTACCGCATCATGCCCAAGCCACCACGATCGTTGCGTTGCTGACAGCGCAATCGCATCGTGGATCGCAGATGGTGTGGGCATTTGCGCGGGAACGAGAAGTGGGATGCCGGTCTGCTCACTCAAGTGCGGCAGCAACGATTCTTCCGAAACGGCGCCCATCCGCAGTAGCACCGCGCCAAGTCGATTGTTGAGATTGTGGTGCGCATTATGTACACCTTGTGAGCCTTGCAAGTTCTGAAAAGCCAACGCTTTCTCCACATCGGAGCTCGTTACTTTGCCGGCTGCAAATAGTCGTGCGCCGATCAAATCGTCGGCAACCGCCAGTGAATTATTGTGCACGGGTGCAGCGGCTCGGGGCTGGCTGCCGGTGGCGTTCGGTGCGTTTTGTATTGGGGCCAATTGTTGCTCCGTCATGAATAACTATCTTGGAATACCGGTTCGCTGCGGGCTGTGCAATACGTTGAATTTTCAATACCGTAATTTAAATGGCGAATGTTGCTGGGCTTGGCAAACGACCGTAACCTCGGTCCGCAACCCAGCTTGAATAAACAACCCGTTAATACAAGCCAATGTAATGCCAATTCTCCGCGTGTTCAAAAACAAACACCGCAATCAAACAAACACCGCAATCGGCACCTCAACCGATCGCCGGCGGCACGCAAACAAAAACAGTAAACGACTCCCCCCCAGTTGACAAAAACTTAAAATCAGCTTCGGCCCACACGTTTACGTTATCAAAACTTACAAAAACCCTTAAAAACCAATCACTCATCAAAAATACTTCAACTTGAATGTGAGGTTTTGCATTTCTTTCGCATTTTTCTGGCATTATCCTCCCATAGGCAATGCGTTTACTAGCCTTGATCTGGACATTCGCCATTTTTAACGCGTTCTGAGCACCCAGATAAATGTTGTAATATTGCAACACAAGCGAGTCAAAGCGAGAGGAAATTAACGTCTGTTTGCAAAGTCTCAGATTTTTAATTACTATAGCTTCGACGTTGTTATTAAAGTAATGGCGTCAGCATGGTTGATTTGCAGTTCTTTGAAGGCATCGCACCGGTGCGATCACTAAAAAAGCAAGCTGCCACGCTAAACCGTTATGAGAAAAATTTTTCTGTTCTACTAAACTTCCTTCAAGGAGACTGTAATGAGAGTTTCAAAAAGCAAAGTAACAATGTTGAGTCTGGCTGTTGCAGCTGTATTTGCAACTTCCGCTCAAGCAGCAGTAAATCTGGACACGGGTTTGACAGTGCCAGTCTATGCAAAAGAAATTTCGTCCCTAACTGCTGTTACTAACGTTGCCAACGCTCTTGACGTAACGGCCAAGCTTGGTTTTGGTATCGCACCAGCCCAAACTTATTTCATTCGCTTTGATTTGACCGGCGCTACATTCGGTTCAATCGTTGCTGGAACAGCGTTAACCGCAGTTCCAGCATTTGGTGCTGGCACTACTATAGTTCAGGGCGGCCAAATTGGTGATCCATTCGTCATCGTCCAGATCAACGGCGGCGGCACTGGTCAGCTTGCTACAGACCCGTTCACTTTCGCAATTCCTTCGGTTAAGTTTGCAGGCACTACTGCCAACGTAGGTATTTCTTACCGTTTGTTCCAGGATCAAGCCTCTGCTCAAGGTATTGGTGGCGTGCCAATCACTAACGACGGTCGCTTGCTTGCCAGCAAATCGGGCACCTTGATTTCGTTCAAATCGGCTATCGATACAACGTTCTCAACAGCTCGCACAGAGTACATCGCAGCAACAACAAACTTCACCAAGTTTGCTGATGG
>JANYBL010000089.1 GCA_025360815.1 Burkholderiales bacterium | reverse complement strand
GTACGCTTTGGCTTCGCCGCCAAATTTCTTCGCAAGCACAGTGGTGATCGCTGCGGTTAGCGTGGTTTTACCGTGGTCAACGTGACCAATCGTGCCGACGTTGACGTGCGGCTTGGTCCGCTCAAATTTGCCTTTTGCCATGTTCTGACCTCTTCAAATACGTTTAGATTATTTGTATAAATTACGAATGTTTTAAGCGTTACTTTTTAGCATTAATAATGGCTTCGGCCACATGCTTTGGCGCCTCAGTGTAATGCTTGAATTCCATGGTGTACGTGGCACGGCCTTGGGTCGCGGAACGTAACGATGTCGAATACCCAAACATTTCCGACAATGGAACTTCAGCCTTAATAACCTTACCGCCGCCACCAGAGATATCATCCATACCCTGCACCATACCGCGACGCGAGGACAAATCGCCCATCACCGTGCCAGCATAGTCTTCAGGCGTTTCAACTTCGACCGCCATCATTGGCTCAAGCAATACCGGCTGCGCTTTACGCATACCGTCTTTGAAGCCCATTGAGGCGGCCATCTTGAACGCGTTTTCGTTCGAGTCAACATCGTGATACGAACCAAAATGCAATGTGACTTTTACGTCAACCACCGGATAGCCCGCCAACACGCCACTCGGCAATGTTTCGCGCAAACCTTTTTCAACCGCAGGGATATATTCGCGCGGCACAGCACCGCCTTTGATCGCATCCACAAACTCAAAGCCTTTGCCTGCTTCCGAGGGCTCAACTTTCAGGACAACGTGGCCGTACTGACCACGACCACCAGACTGTTTAACAAATTTGCCTTCGGCGTTTTCAACCGTGCCGCGAATCGTTTCGCGGTAGGCAACTTGCGGCTTACCAACGGTCGCCTCAACACCAAACTCGCGCTTCATGCGGTCGACAATAATCTCCAAATGTAATTCGCCCATACCAGAAATAATGGTCTGACCCGACTCTTCATCCGAACGAACACGGAACGATGGGTCTTCTGCCGCCAAACGACCTAAAGCAATGCCCATTTTTTCTTGGTCAACTTTAGTCTTCGGCTCAACAGCTTGTGAAATTACCGGTTCAGGAAAAATCATCCGCTCAAGGGTGAGCACAGCGTCCGGATCACACAGCGTCTCACCGGTCGTCACGTCTTTCATGCCAATACAAGCCGCAATGTCGCCCGCGCGAATTTCATCAATCTCAACGCGATTGTTTGCGTGCATCTGCACAATACGACCAATACGCTCTTTCTTGCCCCGAATCGGGTTATAGACGGAGTCGCCTTTGGCCAACACGCCAGAGTACACGCGCACAAATGTCAATTGACCAACGAACGGATCCGTCATCAACTTGAATGCCAATGCAGAGAATTTATCGCCGTCGTCCGCCTTACGCGTTGTCGGCTGCTCATCTTCGTCCATCCCTTTAACTGGCGGAATGTCGGTTGGGGCTGGCATGTAATCAATTACCGCATCAAGCATGGCTTGAACGCCTTTGTTCTTAAATGCAGAGCCGCACAACATCGGTACGATTTCACTCTTGATCGTGCGCTCGCGGATACCCTGCTTGATTTCAGCTTCCGTCAACGCGCCGCCCTCGAGGTACTTGTTCATTAACTCCTCATTGGCCTCAGCTGCAGATTCAACTAATTTGTTATGCCAATCGTCGCAGACCTCTTTGAGATCGGCCGGGATTTCTCCGTAAGTAAAAGTCACACCTTTATCTTCTTCATTCCAAAGGATGGACTTCATCTTGACCAAATCAACCAACCCTTTGAAGTTTTCCTCTGCGCCGATCGGCACTTGCATCGGAACCGGGTTCGCCTTTAAGCGCGCCTTCATTTGGTCATAGACCTTAAAGAAGTTTGCACCGGTACGGTCCATCTTGTTCACGAATGCCAGACGGGGCACTTTGTATTTGTTCGCTTGACGCCAAACGGTCTCAGATTGCGGCTGAACGCCACCGACCGCGCAATAAACCATACACGCGCCGTCAAGCACGCGCATTGACCGCTCAACTTCGATCGTAAAGTCAACGTGGCCGGGAGTATCGATGATATTAATACGATGCTCGGGATGATCGCCGGCCATACCCTTCCAGAAACAAGTTGTCGCAGCGGACGTAATCGTAATGCCGCGCTCTTGTTCTTGCTCCATCCAATCCATGGTGGCTGCGCCATCATGTACTTCACCAATTTTATGGTTCACACCGGTGTAGAACAAAACACGTTCAGTGGTCGTCGTTTTACCTGCGTCAATGTGCGCAGAAATACCGATATTGCGATAGCGTTCAATGGGGGTCTTGCGTGCCACAGTCATACCCTTTCTGGGGTTGCCAGCTTTCAGCCAGCCAATACTTAAACCTGCGTGATCCGAATTGGCTTTTTGGGCCTATTCGGCAATTTAATTCAGCTCGAACGATTCAAACTAAAACCGACCGGACGTCGTCAGCCAATTAAAAACGATAATGTGCGAACGCCTTATTGGCTTCAGCCATACGGTGAACTTCTTCACGCTTCTTGATCGCGGAACCGCGCCCTTCAGATGCATCAAGTAACTCACCAGCCAGACGTGCGCCCATCGATTTTTCGCCGCGCTTGCGCGCAGCCTCTTTCAACCAGCGCATCGACAATGCCGTGCGGCGCACGGGACGAACCTCAACGGGAACCTGATAGTTTGCACCGCCAACGCGGCGCGATTTAACTTCGACCATCGGTTTTACCGCGCTGATTGCGGTATTGAATACCTCGATCGCATCTTTGCCTGATTTTTTGGCGATTTGCTCGAGAGCACCGTAAATAATACGTTCAGCTACCGCCTTTTTTCCGTCAGTCATTAAGACATTAACGAATTTGGAAATTTCAGTACTTTTGTATTTTGGATCCGGCAGGATCTCGCGTTTGGGGACTTCACGACGACGAGGCATGATTGTTTCCTCTTAAACTATTAGCGCACTAACGGCGCAAATTCTAAAATGGGGAGGGTGTGCGAAATTACTTCGCGCCACCGGCTTTTGGCTTCTTGGCACCGTACTTGGAGCGCGATTGTTTGCGATCCTTAACGCCCGCCGTATCGAGGGAACCACGAACGGTATGATAGCGAACGCCCGGCAAGTCTTTAACGCGACCGCCGCGAATCAATACCACCGAGTGCTCTTGAAGGTTATGGCCTTCGCCGCCGATATAGGAAATGACTTCAAAGCCATTCGTGAGGCGGACTTTACAAACTTTACGAAGTGCCGAGTTTGGCTTCTTCGGAGTAGTGGTGTACACACGAGTACAAACGCCACGCTTTTGCGGGCAGTTTTCCATCGCCGGTACTTTACTCTTGACCTTGATTTTTGTGCGTGGTTTACGCAACAACTGATTAATGGTTGGCATTTTTGAATCCGCTCACTTGAATTGTTTCCTGCTCGAAGTACGCTTCAATTGCAAAGCGCTCCGGGTTCATTTACAGGGCTTGACTACATTTCTATAGCTCCGATACACCCAATAGTTGATGAGCTAATCGAAGGAAGCCCATGATTTTATAAAACTATTCCAATTCTGTCAAGGCATTCAGCGGTCTTTCTCGGTGAATACCTTTGCTTACTTCACTTACTTCGAACCGAATGCCCTTTTCCGTGATGGATTTGTGGACACTCGGTTCGGGTTAGTGCTTACTTTCGTTTCGTTGAATTCACGTACTGTTATTTACGATTGCTCGTTTTGACTTAAGCGACTTGCTCCGTCTCAGCACTTGTTTCTGCGTCTTCGAAACCGAAGCTGAGTTCGCTTGAGGCCGCCGGGGTGCGTGCTACTTTGCGCCGTGCTCGGTGGTAAGCCAAGCCCGTACCGGCAGGGATCAGGCGACCAACAATGACGTTTTCTTTCAAGCCGCGCAGTTCATCGCGTTTGCCCATAATGGCCGCTTCGGTCAAGACACGCGTCGTCTCTTGGAACGATGCTGCCGATATGAACGAATCGGTTGATAAGCTGGCCTTCGTAATACCGAGCAACATGTAGTTATAAACAGCTGGTTTTTTGCCTTCCTTGTTCAGGCGATCGTTTTCAGCCAAAACATCGGCACGTTCCAACTGCTCGCCCAAGATAAAGCGCGAATCACCGTTATCAACAATAATTACGCGGCGCAACATCTGACGCACGATCACTTCAATGTGCTTGTCGTTAATCTTCACGCCCTGCAAGCGATAAACATCCTGCACTTCGTCGGTAATGTAGCGCGCTAACGCTTCCATACCTTGCAGTTTCAAGATGTCGTGCGGATCGGCCGGCCCATCCACAATTGACTCGCCCTTGTTCACTACTTGGCCATCATGTGCCGTGACATGTTTATCTTTCGGAATCAAGTACTCATGCGCGATTCCGTCAAAGTCAGTAATCACTAGGCGTTGTTTGCCTTTGGTGTCTTTACCGAACGAAACCGTGCCGGTCACTTCCGCCAACAAGCCAGCGTCCTTCGGTGAGCGCGCCTCAAACAGCTCGGCTACACGCGGCAGACCACCGGTAATATCGCGAGTCTTAGACGATTCTTGCGGAATACGCGCCATGACTTCGCCGACGCCCACTTGCTGCCCATTCTTAACCGTGATGATCGAACCGACTTGGAAAGTGTAGTTCACAGGCGCGTCGGAATTCGACTGCTTGATATCTTTGCCTTTATTGTCAATCAACTTCACCGCTGGGCGCAGGCCCTTGTTGGCGGCGGAGCCACGACGTTTTGGATCAATCACGACCAAGCTCGACAAACCAGTGGTGTCATCGATTTGCTTCGCAACGGTAACGCCTTCTTCGACGTTTTCAAAGCGCACTTCGCCGGCGTATTCAGTGATAATCGGACGGGTATGCGGATCCCAGTTGGCCAAGGTTGCACCGGCTTTGATTTTCGCAGCCTCTTTGACTGCCATGGTTGCGCCGTATGGCACTTTATGACGCTCGCGTTCACGCCCGTTTTCTTCGGTGATGATCAGTTCACCGCTGCGTGAAATAATAATCAGTTCACCACGTGCGTTAGTAACGTGACGCATGCCAGGCGAAAAGCGCAACACGCCGGAAGATTTAGCCTCAATGCTCGACGCGGACGCTGTACGAGATGCCGCGCCACCGATGTGGAAGGTACGCATGGTGAGCTGCGTTCCGGGTTCTCCGATCGACTGCGCGGCGATAATACCGACCGCCTCGCCGACGTTGACCATCGAACCACGACCCAAATCACGTCCGTAACACATCGTGCATAAGCCAAAACGCGTGTCACAAGTCAGCGGTGTGCGGACTTTGACTTCATCAATGCCAGCGGCCTCAACCAAGTCCATTACATCCTCGTCCAACATCGCACCGGCCTTGACGACCAACGCCTGAGTATCAGGATGATGAACATCGTCGGTCGTAACGCGACCTAAAATACGTTCGCGCAACGCCTCAACTACTTCACCGCCTTCAACCAACGCTTTTACGACCAAGCCGTTAGAAGTATGGCAATCGTCTTCGGTTACGACCAAATCTTGCACCACATCACACAAACGACGCGTGAGGTAACCGGAGTTCGCAGTCTTCAAAGCCGTATCGGCCAAGCCTTTACGCGCACCGTGGGTGGAGATGAAGTACTGCAACACGTTCAAGCCTTCACGGAAGTTAGCAGTGATTGGTGTCTCAATAATTGAGCCATCCGGCTTTGCCATCAAGCCGCGCATACCTGCCAACTGGCGAATCTGGGCAACAGAGCCGCGTGCGCCAGAATCAGCCATCATGTAAATTGCATTGAACGATTCTTGCGTGGTGTGAACGCCATCACGTGTAACAACAGGCTCCGAACCCAGCTGCTCCATCATAGCCTTCGCCACGCGGTCACCGGCACGACCCCAAATATCAACGACCTTGTTGTAGCGCTCACCTTGCGTCACCAAACCAGATGTGTACTGGGCTTCGATTTCCTTCACTTCCTTTTCGGACGCGGCAATGATGTCTTTCTTTTGCGGCGGCACGAGCATATCGTCAATCGAAATCGACAGCCCAGCGCGCGTTGCGTACTTAAAGCCGGTGTACATCATTTGATCAGCAAAAATGACCGTCTCACGAATACCGCAGCGACGGAATGCGGCGCTGATTATCTTCGAGATTTCTTTTTTCTTCAACGATTTATTGATGTACGTGAACGGCAGACCTTGCGGCAAAATTTCTGACAAAATTGCGCGGCCAACGGTGGTTTCATAACGCTTAACACGCGAAATGATTTCGCCTTTTTCATCTTTATCCGTCTCGCTAATCCGTACTGTTACTTTGGCGTTTAAATCGACGTTGCCAGATTCATAAGCACGCTGCGCCTCAGCTACGTTGATGAACAAGGTGCCTTCGCCTTTTGCATTCACCCGCTCGCGGGTCATGTAGTAGAGGCCCAAAACGATATCTTGCGACGGCACAATTGATGGCTCGCCTGAAGCGGGGAATAGCACGTTGTTAGAGGCCAACATCAACGTGCGCGCTTCCATCTGTGCCTCTAACGAGATCGGCACGTGAACCGCCATTTGGTCACCGTCAAAGTCGGCGTTAAACGCTGCGCAAACGAGCGGATGCAACTGAATCGCCTTACCTTCAATCAGCACGGGCTCAAACGCCTGCACGCCCAAGCGATGCAGTGTTGGCGCGCGATTCAGCATAATTGGATGTTCGCGAATCACTTCCTCCAAGATATCCCATACAACTGGATTCTCGTTTTCTACTTCACGCTTAGCCGCTTTAATCGTGCCGGCAATGCCCATCACTTCGAGCTTGTGGAAGACAAACGGCTTGAACAATTCCAAGGCCATTTTCTTCGGCAAACCGCACTGATGCAGGCGCAGGGTTGGCCCCACCACGATCACGGAGCGGCCAGAGTAATCGACGCGTTTGCCCAACAAGTTTTGACGGAACCGTCCAGACTTGCCTTTGATCATATCGGCCAAGGACTTCAAGGCACGCTTGTTGGCACCCGTCATCGCTTTGCCGCGACGACCGTTATCGAGCAACGAATCGACGGCTTCTTGCAGCATGCGTTTTTCGTTACGGACAATAATTTCCGGCGCTTTTAACTCTAACAACCGCTTCAAACGGTTGTTACGGTTAATCACGCGGCGATACAAATCGTTCAAATCTGAAGTGGCAAAACGGCCGCCATCAAGTGGCACCAGCGGGCGCAAATCTGGCGGCAACACGGGTAACACTTCCATTACCATCCAGTCAGGCTTGATGCCCGATTTGGAGAATGCTTCAAGCACTTTTAAACGCTTGGCGATTTTCTTGATCTTCGCTTCCGAGCCGGTGTTACCCAAATCTTTACGGAGCTGTTCGATCTCGTGCGGGCTGTCGAGCTTGCGCAACAAATCACGAATACCCTCAGCGCCCATCAAGGCGGTGAATTCATCGCCGTATTCCTCAACTTTGGCGAGGTAGTCGTCTTCGGTCAACAACTGACGGCGCTGGAGCGGGGTCATGCCTGGATCGGTCACGACGAATGCTTCAAAATACAACACGCGTTCGATATCACGCAGCGTCATATCGAGTACCATGCCGAGGCGCGATGGCAGCGATTTCAGGAACCAAATATGCGCAGTTGGTGAGGCCAATTCGATATGACCCATGCGCTCACGGCGCACTTTAGACAACGTGACTTCAACGCCGCACTTCTCGCAGATCACGCCGCGGTGTTTGAGGCGTTTGTATTTGCCGCATAAGCATTCGTAGTCTTTGATTGGGCCAAAAATCTTGGCGCAAAACAAACCATCACGCTCAGGCTTAAACGTCCGGTAGTTGATCGTTTCAGGTTTTTTAACTTCACCGTAAGACCACGAACGAATCTTCTCCGGGCTGGCAAGCCCGATTTTGATTGCATCGAACTCTTCTTCAACGGTGACTTGCTTGAATAAATCTAATAGCGCTTTCATGATTTCTCCAGAATGGTGGATTTGTGAGAGTTGTTAAGCAGTATCTGATGTGAGGAGCCGGCTCAGCCGAGCCAGCGACTCCTCCAAAATCAGACCAAATACTTAGCTTCGCTCCAAATCAATATCAATCGCTAACGAACGGATTTCCTTGACCAACACATTGAATGATTCCGGCATGCCGGCTTCAATCTTGTGTTCGCCCTTGACGATGTTTTCGTAAACCTTGGTGCGCCCTGCGGTGTCATCGGACTTAACCGTGAGCATTTCCTGCAAGGTGTACGACGCGCCATAAGCCTCCAGCGCCCACACTTCCATCTCACCAAAGCGCTGTCCACCGAACTGCGCTTTACCACCCAACGGCTGCTGCGTAACCAAACTGTATGGGCCAGTTGAGCGTGCGTGCATCTTGTCGTCAACGAGGTGATGAAGTTTTAGGATGTGCATATAGCCCACCGTGACGTTGCGTTCAAATGCCTCGCCAGTGCGGCCATCAAATAACACAGCTTGCGTCTTGGTTGGAGTGAGTTGCAAACGCTTGGCGGTTTCTTCGTCATACGCCAAATCGAGCATGCCGAACATTTCTTCTTCGGACGCGCCATCAAACACGGGGGTGGCAAACGGCACACCGTTGGTCAGGTTTTGCGCCAAGTTCATGATTTCGGTTTCAGTCAACTGCGACAAATCTTCTTTCTTGCCGCTGGTGTTATAGACCTTGTCCAAGAACTTGCGGATCTTGGCTTCACCCTCGTGCGCTTTTAACATCGCGCCGATTTTGTGACCCAAGCCTTTAGCCGCCCAACCCAGATGCGTCTCTAAGATCTGCCCCACGTTCATCCGTGACGGCACACCCAGCGGGTTCAACACAATATCCATATGCGTACCATCGGCCATGAACGGCATATCTTCGATCGGCACAATTTTTGAGATCACGCCCTTGTTACCGTGGCGGCCAGCCATCTTGTCACCCGGCTGCAAGCGGCGCTTGATAGCCACATAAACCTTGACCATTTTTTGCACGCCCGGCGGCAATTCATCGCCTTGTGTGAGCTTGCGCTTTTTCTCGTCAAAGGCTTTGTCGAATTCTTTACGAGTCAACTCGAGCGCTTCTTTTTGTGCTTCCAACGCGCGTGCATCGTCGTCTTCAGTCAGGCGGATGTCGAACCAATCATGGTGCGGCAGATCGTCCAAATAAGCCTTGGTAATCTTGGCGCCCTTGACTATTTTCTTCGGACCACCCTTGGCAACTTTGCCAATCAAGGTTTTCTCGATACGCTGGAACAAATCAAGCTCAACAATACGCAACTGATCGGCCAGATCCTTTTTGTAATCTTTCAGCTGATCGTCAATAATTTGCTGCGCACGTTTGTCGCGCACAATACCTTCGCGCGTGAACACCTGCACATCAATTACCGTGCCCGAAATGCCGGACTGGACACGCAGCGAGGTATCTTTAACATCAGACGCTTTTTCACCAAAAATCGCGCGGAGCAATTTTTCTTCCGGTGTCAATTGCGTTTCACCCTTTGGTGTAACTTTACCAACCAGCACATCACCGGCTTCGACCTCTGCACCGATAAAGATAATGCCCGACTCATCGAGACGGCCGAGCATGCGTTCGGACAAGTTTGAAATATCGCGGGTGATTTCTTCCGGTCCTAACTTGGTATCACGCGCAACAACCGATAATTCTTCGATATGAATCGAGGTATAGCGGTCTTCGGCAACGATACGCTCGGAGATCAAAATCGAGTCTTCGAAGTTATAGCCGTTCCATGGCATGAAGGCCACAAGCAAGTTTTGCCCTAATGCTAATTCACCCATATCGGTTGAAGCGCCGTCAGCAACCACGTCGCGCTTAGCGATGATGTCGCCAACTTTCACAAGAGGGCGCTGGTTAATGTTGGTATTTTGGTTCGAACGCACATATTTGACGAGGTTATAAATATCAACACCCGCTTCGCCTGCCTGCGTTTCGTTGTCGTTGACACGAACCACCACACGACCAGCGTCCACGAAATCAACGCGGCCACCGCGGCGCGCCATCACGGCCGTTCCTGAATCGAGCGCAACGGTGCGCTCGATGCCAGTGCCAACCAATGATTTTTCGGCACGCAAACAAGGAACAGCCTGGCGCTGCATGTTCGAGCCCATCAAAGCACGGTTCGCGTCATCGTGCTCGAGGAACGGAATCAGTGATGCCGCAACTGAGACGATCTGCGCGGGCGCCACGTCGATGTATTCAATCTTGTCGGGGGTCGACAAGGTGAATTCATTGTGATGACGACAGCTCACCAATTCATCGGTCAAACGACCCGATTTATCAATTTCGGCGTTTGCCTGTGCGATGACGTATTTGCCTTCTTCAATCGCCGACAAATAATCAATTTGCGAAGCGACTTTTCCGTCGTTCACTTTACGATACGGCGTTTCAATAAAGCCATACTCGTTCACACGCGCATACAGCGCAAGCGAGTTGATCAGGCCGATGTTTGGACCTTCCGGCGTTTCAATCGGACAAACGCGACCATAGTGCGTTGGATGCACGTCACGAACTTCAAAACCCGCACGCTCGCGTGTCAAACCACCAGGGCCCAAGGCTGATACACGGCGCTTGTGGGTAATTTCAGACAACGGATTGGTTTGATCCATAAACTGCGAAAGCTGGCTCGAACCAAAGAATTCTTTGATTGCGGCAGATACGGGCTTGGCGTTAATCAAATCATGCGGCATCAGGTTTTCAGATTCCGCTTGGCTCAAACGCTCGCGCACGGCCCGTTCAACACGCACCAAGCCGGAGCGGAATTGGTTTTCAGCCAGTTCGCCGACGGAACGAATACGACGATTGCCGAGGTGATCGATATCGTCAATTTCGCCGCGGCCATTGCGCAGCTCAACCAGAATTTTTATGACGGCAACAATGTCTTCTGTCGACAACGTCATGGCACCGGTCAATTCATCGCGGCCAATACGGCGGTTGAATTTCATACGGCCCACATCGGACAAATCGTAGCGATCTTCCGAGAAAAACAGGCCTTGGAAGAGGGCGTTGACCGAGTCCTCAGTCGGTGGCTCGCCAGGACGCATCATGCGATAGATTGCAACTTTGGCGTTCAAGGCATCAACGGTTTCATCAATCCGCAAGGTGGACGAAATATAGGCGCCTTGGTCAAGATCGTTGGTATAAATGGTGTAAATCGTTTCTGCACCAGCATCGATCAATTTACGCAGGCTGGTTTCAGTCAACTCTTCGTTAGCCAACGCAACAAATTCACCAGTTTCGGTGTTGATAATATTTGTAGCCAATACCCGGCCTATCAAATAATCCTCGTTCACCGTCAGACGTTTCATTTTTGCGGTTTCCATATCGCGGATATGGCGCGCGGTAATGCGCTTGTCTTTTTGCACAATCACTTTGCCATCTTTACCGGCAATATCGAATTTGGCGATCTCGCCCTTCAAACGATCCGGTACGAGTTCAAGCTCGATCTCGCCTTTTTTGCTGATGTGGAATTCATCAAATGCAAAAAATTCGCGCAGGATTTGATCCGGCGAGTAGCCCAACGCTTTCAACAAAATAGTCACCGGCATTTTGCGACGGCGATCAACGCGGAAGTACAAATAGTCTTTCGGATCGAATTCAAAATCTAGCCAAGACCCACGGTACGGAATTACCCGGGCTGAAAACAACAATTTGCCTGACGAGTGCGTCTTGCCGCGATCGTGCTCAAAAAACACGCCCGGCGAACGGTGCAACTGCGACACGATTACGCGCTCAGTTCCATTGATCACAAACGAGCCATTTTGTGTCATCAGCGGGATTTCGCCCATGTACACTTCTTGCTCTTTAACTTCTTTAACCGTCGGCTTTGAGGCCTCACGATCCATAATCACCAAGCGAACTTTGGCGCGCAGTGGGGACGCATAAGTCAATCCGCGCTGCTGACATTCCAACACATCAAAAGGCGGCAAACCGAGCTGATAGCTCAGATATTCAAGGCGCGCAAATTGGTTGTGGCTAACGATCGGAAACACGGACGAAAACGCAGACTGCAGGCCCTGCATTTTGCGGTTCGTGCCCGCAACTTCGGCCTGCAGAAATTCCGCATAAGAATCAATCTGCGTGGACAATAAATAAGGAACATCGAGCACACTGGCGCGTTTCGCGAATGATTTGCGAAGGCGTTTTTTCTCGGTGTAGGTATAGGAAATGGGCTGCGCTTGGGACATCGTGATCTCCGAACGTTGAAGGGGTAAGCCGCAGCAGGTCGGTTTCAAAATTCAAACCGAATGCATACGTCAATGTTCTTGGACTGGCATTCTCACAACCAAAAGAATTCAGTTGCAACAATGTCAAGAATGGCGAGAGGCCGCTACCTCTCATGGCGGACAGTAGCCACAGTCAACGATGACCCGCTGATGCACGCTACCCGACCAAACCTGTTTTCTGCAGTCGTTTCAGAAAACAAAGCAAAATATTCATTTGGCTAAGCCAGTAAAGGAATCAATATGAATTTTTTGCTTTGCGCTCTAACTTGCGCCCTACTTTGCAACGGACAATATTACTAATATTTAATTATTCAGGCCCCAACAACTAAACACTAAAGTCTAGTACTGGCGCGACGTTTGGAGCATTATTGCCTTCAAATCCGCCCCCAGACTAGGGGTTGTAAAGTCTAAACTCTACAGAAACCAACTCCCGCAGCGGGAAAACCGGTGCGGGAGCTTGCTCAAATATCAAAACAAAACGAGCGGCAAGTTTAAGAATAAACAATGCCACCCATTTTAAAATTACTTCAATTCAACCTTAGCGCCGGCTGCTTCGAGCTTGGTCTTCATCGCGTCAGCATCGGCTTTGTTAGCACCTTCTTTAACAGCTTTTGGTGCGCCTTCAACCAGCGCTTTGGCTTCAGCTAAACCCAAGCCCGTGATCTCACGAACTGCCTTAATCACGTTGATCTTGTTTGCGCCGAAGTCCATCAACATGACGTTAAAGTCAGTCTTTTCTTCAACGACAACAGCAGCAACGGCAGCACCGCCACCGGACGACATCGCCGCCGCCGATACGCCAAATTTTTCTTCGATTGCTTTAACCAGCTCGTTCAGATCCATAACGGACATTGCGTCGAGGGAGGCTAAAAATGCGTCTTTATCAAATGCCATGATCGTGTTCCTTAAAATAAAATGATTTAAATGTTAAATATCGGCGCCGTTGCAACATCAGCGCAACGCTTACGCAGCGGGTGCAGCAGGAGCAGCCTCTACAGGAGCAGCAGCAACTTCGGCAGCGGCGGCTTCCACAGGAACGGCAGCTACTTCAGCAACGGGAGCACCTTCGGATTTTTTAGCAGAAACAGCTGCGATCACACGTGCCAAACCTGAAACAGGCGACATCATGAGGCCGAGCAATTGCGACAACAGCACTTCTTTGGACGGGATATTGGCAAGTGTTTGCACACCAGCTACATCCAGCATTTTGCCGTTGTAGGTTCCTGCTGTAATGACGAACTTCTCGTTGCCTTTGGCAAAATCACTAACTACTTTAGCCGCAGCAACAGCGTCTTCCGAAAAGCTATACAGTAACGGGCCAACCATGTGGGATTGAGCAATTTCAAAGCTCGTACCCGCTACCGCACGGCGTGCCAACGTGTTCTTGAGAACACGCATATACACACCTTTGGCACGCGCATCGCTGCGCAGCTTAGTCAGATTCGCTACGGTTGTACCCCGATATTCAGCGAGTACCATCGTCTGAGCTTTTGCTACCTTAGCAGCAACATCTGCGACGACTTCTTTCTTACCATCTAGATTCAAACTCACGTTTGATCTCCTTTACGTTGAAAAATGAACGCCTGCACAATCGCCTGCATCCACACTCATAGCGACCTTCGCTTGGAGATCGTGCTGCTGAATTTTTGACCATTCAGCAACCTGAAATCGTTGCGGGTGACGCTATCTGCGTAGGGTGACTTTCACCAATTAATCGAAGCGTATTTTCCGAACTACGCCTCAACCCTACGGTCTTGGATAACCTTGCAGCACTGATTCACCATCGACCAATTCTGCAAGACCCAAACTTGCAACCTTCGCGAGCATAACCGGCGAGGTTTTAAGACTGTTTTAGCAATTCGAAATCGGCTTTATCTGCCGGCGATTCCGAACTTGCTGCCGCACGTTAAAAGCAGACCCATTTTAAAATCCGACTTTTAACGAACCAATTATTGTTGCGAGCCTTGTGCTGCGAAGCCAGCGGTGTCCAAACGCACCCCCACACCCATCGTTGATGAGAGCGAAACTTTGCGGAGGTAAACACCTTTTGACGAAGCAGGCTTGGCTTTATTGACGGCACCAATCAACGCAATCAAATTTTCGTTCAACGCTTCAGCGGTAAACGACGCACGACCAATCGTGCACTGGACGATTCCACCTTTGTCGGCGCGGTATTGCACTTGACCGGCTTTAGCATTTTTCACTGCCTGCTCGACGTTGGGCGTAACAGTGCCGACTTTCGGGTTTGGCATCAAACCGCGCGGGCCCAATACCTGACCCAGCGTGCCGACTACTTTCATGGCATCAGGTGTGGCAATGACCACATCGAAATCCATGAAACCGCCTTTAACGCGCTCGGCCAAATCATCAAAACCAACGATGTCCGCACCGGCAGCCAATGCTTTTTCAGCATTCGCACCCTGGGCAAACACGGCAACACGAACCGCTTTACCAGTGCCGCGCGGCAACACAACCGAGCCGCGAACCGCTTGGTCAGATTTCTTGGCATCAATACCAAGATTGATGGCAACGTCAACAGATTCATCAAATTTGGCAATGGCAGTTTTCTTCACCAAATCGATCGCCTCTGTGACGACGTAAAATTTATCGCGATCAACCAATTCGGCAATTTTCGCGTAACGCTTAGCAACCTTAGCCATTAACGTACCCCTTCCACTTCAATGCCCATTGAGCGAGCGCTGCCTGCAATGGTACGAACCGCTGCATCCATATCCGCTGCCGTGAGGTTTGGCATTTTTACCGTGGCGATTTCTTCAGCTTGCGCACGAGTCAATTTGCCGACTTTGTCGGTATGCGGGGTTTTAGAACCTTTGTCGACTTTCGCCGCTTTTTTAATCAAATACGTCGCAGGCGCTGTTGCCAATGTGAACGTGAAGCTTTTATCAGCATAAGCGGTGATGGTGACTGGAATCGGCATGCCGGGTTCCAGTTTCTGCGTTTGGGCGTTAAACGCTTTACAGAATTCCATAATGTTCAAACCACGCTGGCCAAGCGCTGGGCCGATTGGTGGCGATGGATTCGCCTTTCCAGCTGGCACTTGCAACTTAATATAGCCGATGACTTTCTTTGCCATTGCATTTTCTCCTTGGGTGATAACGGTAAAGCTTAAAACGAAGCCCTACCTCCCCGACTGTGTTGGTTAGGAAACGCCTAACCTTCGCTACTGCAATTCTTGTTTCATGCCGCGCTTTACTGTTTCTCTACCTGACCAAAATCCAACTCAACTGGGGTTGGCCGACCAAAAATTAGCACTGAAACACGGATTTTAGATTTGTCATAGTTAACGTCCTCAACCGCGCCATTGAAGTCGGTAAACGGGCCATCTTTAACCCGCACATTTTCACCAATTTCAAATAGCACTTTCGGCTTCGGCTTTTCCACACCTTCTTTAACCTGATTCAGAATGGTGTCGACTTCTTTTTGCGAAATTGGCGTTGGCTTATTGCCAACACCGCCAACAAAACCAGTGACCTTCGGCGTAGATTTCACCAAATGCCATGATTCATCGGTCATTTCCATTTGCACCAAAATATAACCTGGGAAGAAGCGGCGTTCAGACAGCGCTTTCGCGCCACCTTTCATCTCAACCACTTCCTCGGTCGGCACTAATACTTCCCCAAATTTTTCCGGCATACCGGAACGGCGGATACGCTCAACGAGCGCAGCCTGAATACTTTTCTCTTGGCCCGAGTAGGCGTGAACCACATACCAACGCATCGTCATTTAGCCCTGCCCAATAAATTTGGTCAAAAAGAACGTCAGACTCCAATCAACCACCCATAAAAATAACGCCATAATCAACACAAACACGAAAATCACACCCGTTGATTGCAGCGTTTCTTTGCGGGACGGCCAAACCACTTTTTTGGCTTCATCAACCGACTCCACCGCATATTGGCCGAACTCGCGACCGGGCGCACTGTAATAGCCGACCAAACCAGCCACCACAAACAAACCCAGCATGGCGCCCACGCGGGCGATCATGGGTTTGTCCGCGAGCAAATAAAACGCCGCCAGCCCACCTATCAAAATCAACACCGCAGCAACGATTTGTATTTTGTCTTTCATCGGATTCTTTTGCACCTGCTTGGGGGGCATCGCGATGTCGATTACGCTTCTTGCGCAATTTTCACTCACTGCCTAGTTTTAAGTTACTGGAAACTTCTACTTCCTACTTCTGCTTCTCTAGTGCTGAAACCAATTTTGCATCTGCTTCAACATTGACTTCTACATCTGGCAGGCCAGGAGGGCCTCGAACCCCCAACCTACGGTTTTGGAGACCGTTACTCTGCCAATTGAGCTACTGGCCTGTTGCCAAGTGAGGATTTGAGGGAAATAACAAAGTGAAGAGCCCAAATGCTGCAACCCCACCTTCTCGCCCCCTCACCTTCTCACGAGTTTTTTACTTCACAATCTTAGAAACGACACCGGCACCAACAGTACGGCCACCTTCACGAATCGCGAAGCGGAGGCCGTCTTCCATCGCAATCGGGGCGATCAGCTGCACCACGATCTTGACGTTGTCGCCTGGCATCACCATTT
>JANYBL010000079.1 GCA_025360815.1 Burkholderiales bacterium | reverse complement strand
CAGGGCTCAGGGTCGCCGGGGCCGTTCGATAGGAACACGCCATCCGGTTTTAGCGCCAACGCTTCCGACGCGGTGGCTTGAGCTGGCAGCACCGTGACCTTGCAACCGCGATCCGCGAGCATGCGCAAGATATTGTGTTTTACGCCGTAATCGAACGCGACGACATGGAATTTTGTCCCAGTAATATCGTGGAACCCCGCGCCCAGAGCCCATGTTGAGGCATTCCACGCATAGGACTTTGGGCAAGAAACCACTTTTGCCAGATCTAACCCCGACATATTCGGCGCGCCGTTTGCTAACCCGAGCGCTTTTGCGATTGCGGCATCGTCGTGCGAGCCGACCAAGATGCAGCCGTTCTGGGCACCCTTCTCTCGCGTCAAACGGGTCAGGCGACGGGTGTCAATATCGGCGATGGCAACGACTTTATTGCGTTGCAAATATTCGGGCAGGGTTTCGGTCATGCGCCAATTTGAAGCGAGGGTTGGCAGATCGCGAATGATCAAGCCCGCCGCATAAGTTTGCTTCGATTCCGCGTCTTCCGGGTTGGTACCGGTGTTACCAATATGCGGATAGGTGAGTATGACCATTTGCCCGGAGTAGGACGGGTCGGTCAAAATTTCCTGGTAGCCAGTCATGGCGGTGTTGAACACGACTTCGCCGATTCCAACCCCGGCGGCACCGATTGAAATGCCCTTAAATACCGAGCCATCTCGGAGAACTAAGAGGGCGGGTATTGAATTCTGCAAGGGCTACTCCATCAAAACATTATCGGAAAATCGTGGGCATAAAAAAAGGGAAAGGCCGTTGGGCGAATGGTTCGGCCCGGCACTTTCCCGCGTTTTTGCGTGTATTTTGATACACCGCGATTAAGAAAACATTGTACGCTAAAAGCCACCCAGAGGCAATTCTAGCTGGGCATAACACTAAAGTCAGCCTGTTGCGAAGCCGTTTTCTATTGGGATTTTTGGCACAGAATGCGGCCTGAACGGCCGCATCCACACTCGCTGTTTACGGCAAACGGCTCAGTTTTTTGCCATCTTTGGGAATTTGATACTGCGCGGCGTTGAGTTCCATGGCGAGCAGGGTGTAGTAGCCGTTAATCGCCGTCAAATCGACAACGCCTTGCTTGCCGAAGCGCTTGTCAACACGTTCAAAGGTTCGATCGGAAACCCGTTTGCTACGATGCAGTTCGACACAATATTCATAAACCATTTCCTGATCGTCGCTCATGCCGACCGGGCGGCGACCATCGGCAATCGCGTCGGCAATGTCCACCTTGATGCCAGATTTCAACGCAATCGGGTAATGCACGTACCATTCGTAGTCTTGTGTCCATTCACGCGCGGTAACTAAGATGGCGAGTTCGCTCAACGAATTACCAATCGCTGACTTATAGCGCAAATAATCGCCCATCGAACGCGATAGCGTCATCACCTGCGGACTATGCATCAGCGGCTCAAAGGGCCCAAATACAGGCACTTTGCGCGCTGCTTCAAAGTCGGTGGCGGCTTTTGCTTGTTCTTCGGTGTATTTTGCAGCGGGGATTGTGGGTAGGCGATCCTCGGCGCTAACCGCGGTTGCTAGCGTGATTATGGCGAATGTAAAAGTTGAGATTGCAATGAGTGCTACATGATGACCAAAGCGCATGTTTTCTCCTCGTGTGTGCTGTGCTGGATATTTTTAGCCCCCGACAAGTGCCCCCGCGAGTGCAACCAGTAAGCCATATTGAGGATTAGCCGAGGCCCAGTACATGTTGCATATCAAACAAACCAACTTTTTTATCGGCTAAAAATTTGGCTGCGCGCAGCGCGCCTTCGGCATAATTTTCGCGCGACGAAGATTTGTGGGTAATCTCAATCCGCTCGCCTGCACCAGCAAAAAATACCGTGTGATCGCCAATGATATCGCCGGCACGCACAACTGAAAAACCAATATCGCCCTGCTTGCGTGCGCCCGTCACGCCATGGCGATCATAGACGCCCACCTCGGAAAACCGCTGGCCGCGGGCAACTGCGGCCAATTCGCCCAGTTTTAAGGCGGTGCCAGATGGCGCATCGATTTTCATTTTGTGATGCGCTTCAAAGACTTCGATATCGTAATCAGTGCCTAGCGATTTTGCGGCGAGCTCAACGAGTTTCATCGTTACATTCACGCCGATGCTCATGTTGGGCGCGAAGACAATGGCGTTGGATTGGGCGTATGTCGAGATCAATTGTTTGCCATCATCGCCAAAGCCGGTGGTTCCGATCACGGCTTTCACGCCGTGTCGCTGACAGGCGGCGAGATGTGCGAGCGTGCCTTCTGGTCGCGTGAAATCGATCAGAACATCAGCAATAGATAAAGCGGCATCAATATCCGCGCCAATGAGCAAGCCCTTTGCCGACGCAACCAAGTCACCCGCGTCGTGGCCTAGCGACTCGCTGGCAGCATGTTCCAGCACGGCTGTGACCTTAACCTTGGTATCGAGAGCAGCGGCGGCGAGCAACGCGCGTCCCATGCGCCCTGTTGCACCTGCGATGGCGAGTCTGGTGACTGGCGCCATTTGTGCCTTATGACTTTGGCGGCGGTGCGCCGGGCGGCTTGGCATCCGGTGTTTTGCGGCGATCACCGCCACCGGTCAGAATTTCAACTGCCGAAGCAATGCCATCGACACGCGTCACTTTGTCGCCTTGGAAAACAACCGTTACTTGAAAACGCTCTTTTTCACGACCGAACGGACCGTATTTGGTTGAGCGATCATCGCTAAAGTAGTAATCCCAACGGTCTTGGTGAAACACATCTTGTAGCAACGGTGTGCCGAGTGTGTTGCGCACATCGATACGGCTCATGCCAGGCTTCACTTTCGCCACTTGATCCTGCGTGACCAAATTGCCCTGCTGAATATCGATTTTATAAACACCAAAGCCAGCGCAACCGGTCAAGCTGATAGTGCCAACCAGCGCCAATGCGGACATTATTTTTACGAACTTAACCATACGATTCATTGCCTATTTCGTTTTGCGTCGCGCGATTTACCTGCCGACCGCGCGCAACTTTGTTTGACCAATCCGTGATTATAACCGACGGCTGCCTGAACAAGACGCCCGTGCTGCTAACGAAAAATCGAATGAAAAATATCGTTCCCAAGCAACCAAGCCGACATTTAAAAGCGATCGCGCGTGGAAACCCTAAAAAGGCTTATGATTATCTTGTCAGCAGCATCAAGGCTAGCTTAGCGTTGCCTTGGCATTGCCTTGAGCGTCCGCCCGTTCGTTCACCTTTCAAGTCCATCGCCATGCCCGAATCCAAAGACTTACGCAACATCGGCCTCAAAGCCACCTTGCCCAGACTCAAGGTTCTCGAACTTTTTCAAACATCTACCCAGCGGCATATGTCGGCTGAAGATGTTTATAAAATATTGCTCAACGAGAACGCCGATATTGGCTTGGCTACCGTCTACCGTGTCCTCACGCAATTCGAGCAAGCCGGCTTATTGGTACGGCATCATTTTGAAGGCGGCAAGGCAGTGTTTGAATTAAACGAAGGCCATCACCATGATCATTTGGTGTGCTTACAATGCGGTAAAGTTGAAGAATTTTACGATCCAGAAATTGAAAAACGCCAAATCAAAATTGCCAAAGACCGTGGCTTTAGCATCCACGATCATTCACTTTATTTATATGCTGATTGCACCAAAACCAATTGCCCCAGCAAAAACGCCGCTGCCAATCCATAAAGTGATGACCGGTTAATCGATCAAGGAGTTGCACTGTGTCTGACTCTATTTTTAGCAACACCATGAAGTCGCTCACCCCACCAAAAATGTACGGCCTCGCCATGGCGGCCGCATTAGTTGCGGGCGTATTGGCATGGATACAGCCCAGCCAAGCGCGTGAAGCGTTCGCTGTTGACGCCAAGGAGGGCAATTTCCCGTTGGTGCTCACTGCTGATTTGCCAAAGGAAGCACGCGAAGCGCTAAGCCTGATTCGCAAAGGCGGCCCGTTCCCCTATAGCAAAGACGGCATCGTGTTTGGCAACCGCGAAAAAGCGCTGCCCAAGCAACCGCGCAGCTATTATCACGAGTACACCGTCAAAACCCCGGGTGCTAAAAACCGTGGCGCGAGACGTATCGTCTGCGGCGGCAATCAAGCTTCTGGCGATTGTTTTTATACCGACAATCATTACGACTCGTTCCGCAAAATTAAAGAATAGGAAGCCATCATGCCCTCCCCGGAACTCAAAACCCTATTTGCGCTCGACTCTCCTAACAAGGTCACCAGCGGTATTTTTTGGCTGAAAGCCCATGCCAAAGTGAGCGAACTCAGCAAACTAGCGCACGATAAAAAGCTCGCGTTCTTCCACTTGGAAGGCCAGAAAATTGAGAAGAAAGAACAGTTCCTTAACCACGCCGCCGTCGCCATGCAATTCCCTGCCGATGCCGGAAAGAATTGGGATGCATTTTATGATTGTCTGACGGATCTGGAATGGATCGAAGACGATAAAAATGATGCCGGATACGCGATCTATTTCGACCACACCGATGCATTCGCCGACCACCACGAAAGCCAATTAGAGACCGTGGTTGAGTTGTTTCAAGACGCGGTGGATTACTGGAAAAGTGAAGGCAAAACGATGGTGGTTTTGCTGTCGGGGAACCATTCGCCTTCGGGGATGAAAAAGATTCAGTAATTACAATAGTAATAGTAATGGCAATGTCAATGGAAATGGAAATGGAAATGGAAATGGAAATGGAAATCTAAAATCTTGCCCGCGACCTTTTCTTTGTTTTGGTTATCGCAATATTAATTGCTGCTCTCGACGCATTGAATTGCCTTGTTCACTATATTTTCATCGCCCGTCCATTTTTAGAGATGCTTCAGATTGTTGCAAGTTTTGGAAGTTTTGGCATTCTTTTCGGCGGTATATATCTGTTTGATGGTGAACCTCTTAGCCGCGGCAATGGCCCGCCAATACTAAGCATTTTCGCTAGCCGGCCACAGCAAACGCAACCCGCCGAGCAATAAACTCCGCCGCCCGAACACGGTCCGTCTCATCCATATGCAATCCACATTTGGTGCGTCGCCATAGAATATCATCGGGCTTTCGTGCCCATTCGTGGCGAATGCAGAAATCAATTTCCCGCTCGCTCAGCATGTAGGCCCCTGCCCCAAAAATTTCGCCCAAATCGCTGATCGATTTAACCCCGGTCAATAGCTTAGCGGTGCGGGTGCCGTGGCGGTGGATGAGCTGGCTCAAATAATCGATCGGTAGCGCTGGCTTTAACTGTGCGATGTTGCGCAGCAGAGCATCCATCGTGACCACATCACCGCCTGGCAGCGCTCCAGCACTGGTCCATGGTGGTTTCATGGCTGGATAGAACGGTTTTAAATCCTCCAAGGCATGTTCGGACAAGCGGCGGTAGGTGGTGATCTTCCCGCCGAAGATCGAGAGCAACGGCAGCGCACCATCGACATGATCCGTCTTCAACACATAATCGCGGGTGATCTCGGATGCCTTGGCCGCACCATCGTCATAAAGTGGCCGCACGCCAGCGTAGCTCCAGACGATATCGGCTTCCCGAATGGGCTTGGCTGTAAAGCGATTGGCGGCCGCGATGAGATAGCTGGTTTCGGCGGCAGAGATATTGGCGGCATCGTCAATGTTCTCCACATCCACATCGGTGGTGCCGATCAAGCTGAATTTATCTTGAAATGGGATGATAAAGACGACGCGCTTATCGACGTTCTGCAAAATATACGCGTGTGATTCATGATGAATGCGCGGCACGACGATGTGGCTGCCTTTAACCAACTTCACCTTCGCATCAATTTTGATGTCGAGCGTATCGTCAAGCAAATGCTTGACCCAAGGTCCGGCGGCATTGACCACGCCGCGCGCTTCCACGGTTTGCTTTTCACCACTGTCGGTATCTTGCAGAATGAGTCGCCATGTTGCGTTGTTGGTTGCGCCCGCGGTTGCACTGTTGGCGTCGTTCCCTGATTTCATCGTCGCACGCATTCCGGCCACGAGCTTGGTGCGGGTGCGAATTTCAGCACCCAGCTCCTTGGCAGAAATCGCGTTGAGCAAGGTGAGCCTCGCATCATCGACCTTGGCATCAGAATAAAAGAAACCACGCTTTACGGAGGGCTTCAAGCCAGCGCTATAAACTTTGTCCGGGAACGACACGCCGCGGGAGCGGGGGAGCGAAATTTTTCCGCCGATGTGGTCGTACATCCACAAACCCAACCGGATCATCCACGCCGGGCGCATATGTGCATCGTGCGGCAAAATAAATTCTAGTGGCTTAATAATGTGCGGGGCAATGTTGAGTAGCACTTCGCGCTCTTGCAACGCTTCTCGAACCAGGCGGAATTCATATTGCTCCAAATAGCGCAAACCGCCGTGAATGAGTTTAGAACTCCAACTGCTGGTGGCTGATGCCAGATCGTTTTGCTCAACCAACAATACCTTTAAACCGCGCCCTGCTGCATCGCGAGCAATGCCGCAGCCGTTGATGCCGCCACCAATAATGGCTAAATCATAAATTTGTTTACTCATGCCAAAGTATGCCGAAATTTATCAAGCCACAATAATGAAAAAGCAGATTTGGTATCAGTGATCTCGCCACGCCCGACCATCGCCACCGCTTCATCAAGCTTCAAGGTAAAGACTTCCATGAACTCGCCCGCGTCCCGCTGATGGCCTCTGAACATTAAGCCACGCGCCACATAAAGCTCGATTTTTTCATTGGAATAGCCGATGCCCGCATCGAGCGTGCAGGCGTGCGTCCAATGTTGGGCGATATAACCGGTTTCTTCGCGCAATTCACGCCGCGCGGTTTCAAAGTGCGGCTCGCCTTCGTCAATTTTACCGGCAGGCAGCTCAATAAAATGGCGGCGTGGCGGATGGCGATATTGATACTCAAAAATCAATGTGTCGACATCGACAAAGGCGGCGATAATCGCAGCACCCGGATGGAGCACATATTCGCGATAAGACTCGCTGCCGTCCGGCAATCGAACTTGGTCGAGTTGAACCTTGATCATTTTGCCGGTGAGCAGGCGCTCGGTGGCGATGCTGCACTCGGTAAAATCAGGTAATGCTATTTGATGAAGCGGCGGATAACGGTCGGCGCTCATCAGATCGCCTCCGTGCACGGTGTTCTAGAAAGAACGCTGAATCGCATTCAAACATGCGGTCATTAAGGCACCTGGTACCAAGCCCAGCGCCAGCACCGCAAACGCATTCACAGCCAGCACTGCACGCATTTCGAATGGTGCGACTAACGGCGCGGTGTCGGTTGGTTTGTCAAAATACATGACCTTGACAACACGCAAATAATAGAACGCGCCAATGACGCTCATCAATACCGAAAAGACGACCAACCACGGTAACCCCGCATTCAGAGCCGCTTCCAAGACCGACAATTTTGCCCAGAAGCCAACAAACACCGGAATGCCCGCCATCGAAAACATGACGAACAACATTAGCAATGCATGAAACGGCGAGCGCTGGTTCAGCCCTTTGAAATCGTCAATTTTGTCCGCCTCAAAGCCATCACGCGACAGTAACAGCATGATGCCGAATGCAGCCAATGTGGTGAGCGTATAAGTAACGATATAGAACATGGCCGACGCATATCCGTTGTTAGTGCCGGCCAAAATGCCGAGCAACAAAAAACCCATATGCGAAATCGTGGAGTAAGCCAACATGCGCTTCATGCTGGTTTGTGAAATGGCAACGATATTGCCGATCGCCATCGAAAGCACGGCGAGGATGATTAACATGCCCTGCCAGTCCTCCGTTGCACCAGCAAGTGCATGCGCCAAAATGCGAATCACGAACCCAAACGCGGCGATCTTGGGCGCCGAGGCGATAAAGAGCGTAATGGCGGTGGGTGCGCCGTCATACACATCAGGAACCCACATATGAAACGGCACTGCGCCCAGCTTAAACGCCAAGCCGGCAACAATGAATACCAGGCCAAATGTGAGCAATGGGTCGTTCGCGCGGCTACCGGAAACGATGGCAGCGACCTTGCTGACATCGAGGGAACCGGTTGCGCCATACACCATTGAAATGCCATAGAGCAGCAAGCCTGATGCCAATGCGCCCAGAATAAAATACTTCATGGCTGCCTCGGTGGAACGTGCCGAGTCGCGATTGAGGGCGACCAGCGCATAGCTGGACAACGCCAGCAATTCTAGGCCGAGATAAAGCGTCACAAAATGATTTGCCGATACCATCACCATCATGCCGAGGGTGGCAAACAAAATCAGGCAAATAAATTCGCCGCTAAACAGCTTCCTCGTTGCCAAATAAGAGCGGCTGTAGATAATGACCACCGCGACCGCTATCAGGAGCGCTATTTTGAGGAGTGTGGCCATCTGATCGACCACAAACATATTGCTGAAGCCATATTGAATCGGCGTGATGACAACCGTTTCGATCACCGAGCCGGAAGGCACAGGCATGGCTTTCAGCACCACGAGAACAACGGTCGCCAACAGTGTGGCCACGCTCGCAAACAGCAGGCGCGCTTCCTGGCGTTGCGGTGTCCAGAACAGATGCGCCACCATGATCGCCAACAAGGCGGTGAGCAAAAAAATCTCCGGAATTGCGAGACTGATGTTGAACGAGGAGACGTTGATTTGTGCGGGGTTCATGAGGGTCAGTTTTTAATTCATTTAGTTCAATTTGCCAACTGCAACATGCTTGATCAGCGCATTCACCGATTCATGCATGACCTCGGTGAACGGCATTGGGTATAAACCCATCGCCAGCACCATCACAGCCAGAATGGCCAATATTAAAATCTCGCGGCCATTGATGTCGGTGAGCGCTTTGACGTCATCGTTGGCGATATCACCAAAGATCACGCGTTTAGTCATCCAAAGTGTGTAGGCCGCCCCTAAAATCAGGGTGATGGCAGCGCCGAAGGCGATCCAGAAATTAACTTTCATCGCTCCCAAAATGATAATGAACTCGCCGACAAATCCCGATGTTCCCGGCAAGCCGACATTGGCCATCGCAAACAGCACTGCGAAGAATGCAAACTTGGGCATCGTGTTGATCACACCGCCGTAGGATGAAATTTCGCGTGAATGCACACGGTCGTAAAGCACGCCGATACACAAGAACATTGCGGCCGAAATAAAGCCATGCGAAACCATTTGCACGAGGCCGCCTTCGATGCCCTGCACGCTGGCGACACCCAAGCTATTAAACAAGAAAAAGCCGAGCGTGACAAAGCCCATGTGCGAAATCGAGGAATACGCAACCAGCTTTTTCATATCCGATTGCGCCAGCGCAACGAAGCCGATATAAATAATAGCGATCAGGGATAACGTAATCATGAACCCTGAGAGCGCAAAACTCGCATCGGGTGCAATCGGCAAATTGAACCGCAAAAAGCCATACGCCCCAATCTTCAGCGTGATCGCAGCCAATACGACGGAGCCACCGGTAGGCGCCTCGACGTGGGCATCGGGCAACCAGGTATGTACCGGCCACATCGGCACCTTGACCGCGAAGGACGCGAAGAAAGCAAAGAACAATACTGTTTGCACCGTCAAGCTAAGCGGGACATGGCGATAATCGTCGATGCTAAAGCTGCCGTTGGTGACGTTGTACAAATAAATAAACGCTGCCAGCATCAATAACGAGCCCAGCAGCGTGTAGAGGAAAAACTTGACCGCCGCATACACACGATTCGGCCCGCCCCAAACGCCGATAATCAAGAACATCGGAATCAGCATCGCCTCAAAAAAGAGGTAAAACAAAATCGCATCGGTGGCAGCAAACACGCCATTTACCAAGCCGGACATGATTAAAAACGCAGCTAAATATTGCGAGACCTTTTCGGTGATGACTTGCCAACCCGCAATCACCACGATCACCGTTGTGAAGCTATTCAAAATAACAAACAACATCGAAATGCCATCAACACCCAACGCGTAGTGGATATTGAAACGTGTAATCCATGGAATCGATTCGCTGAACTGCATCGTGGCGGAAGCGTTATCAAAACCAATCCAGAGTAGAAGTGCCACGAGCAGGCCCATGATGCTACCGACGAGCGCTATCAGGCGCGCGGTTGCTTTTTGCGCGTCACCGCGCATGAAAAGCACGAGCACACCGGCCAAAATCGGTACCCAAATCGTGAGACTTAAAATGTAAGAACTAGAGTGCATAGTTTGTTGTTTTCAACTTTTGTTGTTTGTTCGCCGTGGCTAATTTATCGCGACTGATTGTTCGCTTCGGAGAAATGCGTGGGAAATTAAAAGCTACGCAATTTAAAAAACAGAATAGTAAGCAAGCCGAACACGCCGATAATCATCGTGAATGCGTAAGTATGAAGATAGCCGGTTTGCACCTTACGAAGCACGCCAGAGCTCCAACCGATCACCCGTGCCGTGCCATTGACAAAAAAACCGTCGATGATCGTGACATCGCCAAATTTCCAAAGTGCCGCGCCAAGCTTCCTTGCGCCACTGGCAAAGAACCAATCGTTGAAGCGGTCGAAATAATATTTCTCTTGCAAAATTTTGACTGGTAACGCAAACATCGTACGAATTTTGCCGGGTAGCTCCGGCTTGATGATGTAGCAATACCAAGCGGTTGCGGCACCCGCAACGGCGAACCAGAATGGCAGCGTCTGCAAGGCGTGCAACATCATTGCGCCAACGCCGGGGAACTCTTCTTTTAATTCACGCATGGTTTCGGAGACTTGAATCGCGCCATCAAAGTAGCCGCCATAGAGCATCGGTTCGATCAACCATCCGCCGATTGCGACAGAGGGAATCGCCAGCAAAATGAGCGGCAACGTAACGACCCAAGGTGTTTCATGCGGCTTCTCGCCCGCTGCCAAACCATGGTGGTGGTCGTGAGTGTCATGGGTGCCATCTGCATGATGATGGTCTCTCCCAAAGCGCTCTTCACCATGAAAGGCAAAAAACACCAAGCGGAATGAATACAACGCGCCAATAAACACACCGAGCAGCGCAGCAATATAGGCGATGCTATGACCAGGTGTATGCGAAAGATGAATCGCATCAATGATTGTATCTTTTGAGAAGAAACCGGCGAACGGCGGGAAGCCTGCATTGGCGAGCGCACCAATCAGCATCGTGAAATAGGTAATTGGCAAATATTTGCGTAGCCCGCCCATTTTGCGCATATCTTGCTCGTGATGCATCGCGATAATCACCGAGCCTGCACCCAAGAACAACACCGCTTTAAAGAAGGCGTGTGTCATCAAATGGAACACCCCGGCGGAATAGGCGCCGGCACCCAACGCCATCGTCATATAGCCCAATTGCGAAAGCGTGGAATAAGCAACGACGCGCTTAATGTCGTATTGGACAATTGCAATCAGCGCCATAAAGAATGCGGTGATGGCACCGATGATCAGTACAAACGATAACGCGGTCTCCGACATTTCAAACAGCGGGCTCATTCGCGCCACCATAAAAATGCCGGCGGTCACCATGGTGGCGGCGTGGATCAGCGCGGAGATCGGCGTGGGGCCTTCCATCGAATCGGGCAGCCACACATGTAGCGGAAATTGCGCGGATTTACCCATCGCGCCGATGAACAGGCAAATGCATGTCACTGTAATCAGCGACCATTGCCAGCCGGGGATTAGCTCGATGATCGCGTCTTTAAATTCTGGCGCGCGAGTAAATGCCGTGGCGTAGTCGAGTGTGCCGAAATAAGCGAACACGAGACCGATACCCAGCAAGAAACCAAAGTCGCCCACGCGATTGACCAAGAACGCCTTAAGGTTCGCGTAGATCGCGGTAGGCCGCGTGTACCAAAAGCCAATCAGCAGATATGAAACCAAGCCAACCGCTTCCCATCCGAAGAATAATTGCATGAAATTATTCGACATCACGAGCATCAACATCGCGAACGTGAACAGCGAGATATAAGCGAAGAACCGCGTGTAGCCTTCGTCTTCAGCCATATAGCCAATGGTGTAGATGTGCACCATAAGCGATACAAAGGTGACAACCAACATCATCATGGCCGTCAATGAATCAACCAAAAAACCGACTTCGAGCTTGATGCCACCGGAAACCATCCAAGTGTAGACGGACCCGTTAAAGGTTTTGCCTGCCAGCACGTCTTGGAAAACCAAACAGGAAACAATGAACGCGCCGAGGACGCCGAGGATCGTCACGCTATGCGCAAACGCACGACCGGGCTTGCCTTCAGATTTACCCAATATTGGCGCGATGAATCCAGCGAGGATCGCACCGGCCAACGGCAGCAAGGGAATGGAGAGGAGCGCTAATTTATTTTCGATCATCATTTTTCTTCAGGGCTCTATACTTTCAGGCTTTTACGCTTTCGGCGCTATTTGTTAAGTGCTGCGTGAAATGGCAAGTTTTTAACGGTCAACCCTTGAGCGTGCCAATATCGTCAACATTGATGCTGCGTAAATTGCGGAACAAAATCACCAAAATCGCCAAGCCAATCGCGGATTCTGCTGCGGCAACCGTCAAAATAAAGAACACCATAACCTGGCCCGCCAAATTGCCCCAGTGGTGCGAAAACGCGATGAAATTCATATTCACAGCGAGCAGCATCAATTCAATCGACATCAACAGCACAATGATGTTTTTACGATTCAAAAAAATACCCGCAACTGAAATCGCGAATAAAACTGCCGAGAGAACGAGGTAATCAGAAAGTGTGATCATCATTATGATGCTTTCGCGGCGACGGGCGCTGGCGTCTGTGGGGACTGTGCGACTGATGAAGCTGGTGGGGTTGGTGCAGATTCAGGTGCTGCCGCGACCGACGCTGCTTCAACAGTTGGGTCCATCTTGATAATCTTCAAGCGATCAGCCGCCTTTACACGCACCTGATCGCCCACAACCTGGGAGCGAGCCTCTTTGCGTGGTCGCATCGTCAACGCAATGGCGGCGACAATCGCCACCACTAATATCACCGAAGCCAATTCAAACGGCAGCAAATAATCGGTGTATAAAATTCGACCGAGCTCTTTACTGTTGGAGATTGCCGCAGGCGCGCCCGGCATCGCCCCATCGCCCATGTGGAAATTTTTGCTGGTAATGAGCAACACCATTTCAGCAACCATCAAAATCGCCACGCTCGCGGCAACCGGCAAGTATTTCCAGAAGCCTTCGCGCAGCTTTTCAAAATTGATGTCGAGCATCATCACCACAAACAAGAACAGCACCATCACTGCGCCAACATAAACAACAATGAGCATAATCGCTAAGAACTCGGCATACAAGAGCATCCATAACGCCGACGCGGTATAAAACGACATCACTAAAAATAGCACGGCATGCACCGGATTTTTTGCCGTAATGACACGCAGCGCCGAGAAAATCAGCACGGCGGAGAAGGCATAGAAGATGATGGATTGGAAGGTCATTTGTTAGTTAAATTCTGTTGAGATGTAGGTCGTAATAGGTAAGGAGACGCGCAAGTTATTCGGGCGGACAAAGACCACCACCATCCTCACACTTCTCACCGATCTCGTCACCGATATTTGGCGTCTTCCGCTCGGCGGCTGGCGATCTCTGCTTCGTATTTATCGCCAATCGCCAACAACATTGGTTTGGTGTAATAAAGATCACCACGCTTTTCGCCGTGATACTCAAGTAAATGGGTTTCAACAATCGAATCAACCGGGCAGGATTCTTCGCAGAAGCCGCAGAAAATACACTTGGTTAAATCAATGTCATAACGCGTGGTGCGGCGCGAGCCATCGTCACGTTGTTCGGATTCAATTGTGATCGCAAGCGCGGGACAGACAGCCTCACAAAGCTTACAAGCGATACAGCGTTCTTCACCGTTCGGGTAGCGGCGCAATGCGTGCAGCCCTCGGAAGCGCGGGCTTTGCGGGGTTTTTTCTTCGGGGAATTGCACCGTGATTTTGCGCGCGAACAAATTTCGCCCGGTCAATTTCAGACCTTGTACTAATTCGCCCAACAGCAGGCTGCCCAATAATTCTTTGGTTCTATCAAACATAATTACTTTCCAAACCAGAGCGAAAACGGTAGCCAGTTGCGAACCGGATCGAGCATCATTACACCGACGACAATGATCCATACAATCGTGATCGGGATAAATATCTTCCAACCCAGACGCATGATCTGGTCGTAGCGATAGCGCGGAAACGAGGCACGGATCCAGACGAACATCAGCATAAGCACCATCATTTTACCGAGCATCCACAAGATGCAAGGCTCACCCAAAATCGGCACCGATTTGGGAAATGGCGACAGCCAGCCACCCATGAACATGATCGTCGAGATAGTGGCCACCAACAGCATGTTTGCGTATTCTGCCAAGAAAAATAGTGACCACGTCATGCCTGAATATTCAACCAACGGGCCTGCGACAATTTCAGATTCACCTTCGGCCACATCGAACGGATGGCGATTGGTCTCAGCCACACCGGCAATAAAATGAATGATGAATAACGGAAACAACGGAATCCAGAACCAGCCTACGGCACCCCAGTTGCTATCCTGCCTCATCACCATTTCGGACAGGTTCATGGTCTGTGCGGCCATCAAACCGCCGACGAGCGCGAAGCCCATGGCAATCTCATAGCTCACCACCTGCGCCGCTGAACGCATTGCGCCCAAGAATGCATACTTAGAATTCGATGCCCAGCCGGCCACGATCACACCGTAAACGCCCATCGAAGTCATCGCCAGCACCACCAGCAAACCGGCATCCGCGTTGGCAATCACCCAACCCGGCATGAAAGGAATCACTGCCCAGACCGCCATCGCCGGTGCGACCGACAAAGCAGGTGCGACAAGAAACAACCATTTGCTCGCACCAGTCGGGATGATCTGTTCTTTCATCAACAGTTTCAATGCATCAGCGACTGGCTGTGCCACACCGCCAAGCCATTTAATGCCAAAGAAGGTGACGCGGTTTGGCCCTTTGCGAACCTGCATCCAGCCGATCACCCAGCGCTCAATCAACTGGAAATAGAGCACAAATAAAATCAGCGGTATGAGCACACAAAGAATTTTTGCCAACGCCCACGCAGCGGCAAAAGCGGGCGGTCCCCAAGCCGCACCAAGAGTGCTGCTGAAGCCTGCGTCTAATGTTTGGTAGAGAGTTTCGATCATGTTATTTTTGTTTAGTCCGCGGCAGCCGATATGTTGATTTTCTCAACCTGCAATGCCCCAAACGCCGCATCCAGACTCGTGTTTGAGGCAACCGCCACGGCAACACGCACGCAGCCAGCAGCTAGATTGGGTTCGCATTTCGCAGTGAGTATTGCAGTGCCTGCGCCTTGCTGAATGCTAACATCGCCGCCGTCAATAAGGGCGAGCTGTGCGAATATATCGCTTGCAAAAAAAGCAAATTTTGTATTTTTCGCATCAGCTGATTTTTGTAGCGCTGGCGCGCGGCGCACCAGAGCATCGGCTGCATAAATTGGCACCTCACCAACGCGCTCAATGCCGGTGTGTGCTGCATGAATTTCAACCTTCACATCGGAAGCGGCGTTGTTCAGCTTTGTCGATGCAAAGGCCTGCAGATCAGGCGCGATTTCTGCGCGGATCTGATCAACGTTGTCTTGTTCAAATCCATCCAACCCAAGCAAATTACCCAACACACGGACGACTTTCCATGCCGGGCGTGCTTCACCAAGTGGCTTTACGACCCCGTTAAATGTTTGCACGGTACCTTCGGTGTTAACAAAAGTGCCAGCGGTTTCGGTGAATGGCGCAATCGGCAAAATAACATGTGCATATTCCAGCGCCGCGTTTTTAAAGGCCGATAGTGAAACGACAAATTCTGCCGCCTTCAAGGCATTCATCGTGGTGACTGGCGCGGCGCAATCGAGTTCAGGCTCGATGCCCAACAACACATAACCTTGGCGTGGGTTTTTGACCATGCCTTGCGCGCAGCGCCCACTTGTACCGGGCTCAGCACCGACAACCGCAGCGCCAACGCTATTGGCGGCCTCGCCCAAGAAGCCCAATGTCGCATTGGACAAACGAGAAATTTCTTGTGCCAACACATGCAGTATTGCGAACTGCGGGTGATGCTGCACCAGGTTCCCCAACAGCACCGCTGATTTCCCAGCGTTGTTTTCCTTCCCGGCAAGGCTTTGCGCGATTGCGTGCGCTTCCGCTGAAACCGTGGCGGCGCCAACTGTTGCAGTAAGTTCTGCCCGAAGTTCAATGCCTTTGATCTCTGCCAATGCCTTCGCGATTGAAGCCAAGGTCGAAACCATCGCGCTCGGACGAACAATCGCTCTGTTGGCAACGTTCATCAACAAATCATCATCAGCTCCATGGACGATATTGATTTGCAAACTTTTTTTGGCTGCTTGGCGCAACCGATTCGCAATCAGCGGGTGATCTTTGCGCAACGTCGAGCCAACCACCAGCACGCTTTGCAACGCGCCGATATCGGCGATCTTCATGCCCAGCCAACGCGCTCCCGCCAAACGAGCGGGGTTGCCGACATCAGCACTCGTATCAACCTGGCGCAAACGGGTATCAATATTGTTTGAACCCAAGCTGCGCACGAGTTTGTTCAGCAAATATAATTCTTCAAGGGTCTGATGCGCCGAGGCCAACGCGCCGATCGCATCCGCGCCATGTTTGCGCTTCACGCCATTCAAGCCATCTGCAACAGCCTGCAAGGCTTCCGGCCATTCCGCCTCACTCCAGACACCGGCGCGCTTTACCATCGGTTTGGTCAGACGCTCTGGGGAATTTAAACCTTCGTAGGAAAACCGGTCTTTATCCGACAACCAGCATTCATTAATCGCCTCTTTCTCCAGCGGCAACACCCGCATAACGCGATCTTGCTTCACTTGCACAATGAGGTTGGAACCAAGGCTATCATGCGGTGAAACTGATTTGCGGCGCGACAGCTCCCAAGTGCGAGCCGAATAGCGGAACGGTTTCGAGGTGAGCGCGCCGACGGGACACAGATCAATCATGTTGCCAGACAATTCTGAATCGACAGTATTGCCTACGAATGCCAAAATTTCCGAATGCTCGCCACGGCCCGCTTGGCCAAGCTCCATCACGCCAGCGACCTCTTGACCGAATCGCACGCAGCGGGTGCAGTGAATGCAGCGTGTCATATCGGTTGAAATCAGCGGCCCTAAATTTTTGTTCACAACAACGCGCTTTTCTTCCTGATAACGCGATGCGCCGTTGCCGTAACCGACCGCTAAATCTTGCAGCTGGCATTCGCCACCTTGATCGCAAATCGGGCAATCGAGCGGATGATTAATCAGCAAAAATTCCATCACGCCTTCTTGCGCTTTTTTGGCATATTCTGATGAGGTTTGAACTTTCATGCCTTCTGTTGCAGGCGTGGCGCAGGCGGGTAGCGGCTTCGGCGCCTTTTCAACTTGCACAAGACACATTCGGCAATTAGCCGCGATGCTCAGTTTTTTGTGATAACAAAAATGCGGCACAAACACACCCAGCTTGGTCGCTGCTTCCATGACGGTAGCGCCGTTTTCTACAGTGACTTGTTTGCCGTCGATTTCTAGATTGATCATTTTCTAATTCTCTTATTCCGCAGCCATCAACAGCGCATCGTTTAGGTGTGCCGAAGAAAAACCACCCGCTTTCACCAAACAGCGTTTGTTGGCAATGTGATACTCAAATTCTTCGCGGAAATTTTTCACAAACGCGCGCACCGGCATGGCGGCAGCATCACCCAGCGCACAAATAGTACGGCCCTGGATTTGATCCGAAAGATTCAGTAGCAAATCGAGGTCTTCCGCGCGGCCCTCGCCGTGCTCGATGCGGTGGATAATACGATACAGCCAGCCCGTTCCCTCGCGGCATGGTGTGCATTGGCCGCAGGATTCTTCATAGTAGAAATACGCCAAACGCTCGGCGGCTTTGACCATGCAAGTATCTTCATCCATCACAATCACCGCACCCGAGCCGAGCATTGAGCCCGCTTTGGCGATGGAGTCGTAATCCATATCTGTTGCCATCATCAACTCAGCTTTGATGACGGGCATGGACGAACCGCCGGGGATGACACCCTTCAGTTTTTTACCGCCGCGCATACCGCCGGCCATTTCGAGCAGCTTGGCAAACGGTGTGCCGAGTTTGACTTCATAGTTACCTGGCTTATTGACGTGACCGGTAACGGAAAATAATTTGGTACCGCCGTTATTCGGCTTGCCCATATTCAAAAACGCTTCCCCGCCTTCACGGATGATGAAAGGTACTGCCGCGAAAGTTTCAGTATTGTTGATTGTGGTCGGCTTACCGTACATACCAAATGATGCGGGGAACGGCGGCTTGAAACGCGGCTGCCCTTTTTTCCCTTCGAGTGACTCGAGCAAGGCGGTTTCTTCCCCGCAAATATAAGCGCCATAGCCATGAAACGCATGCAGTTGGAATGAAAATTCCGAACCCAAAATATTGTTCCCCAAATAGCCGGCAGCGCGCGCTTCTTCCAAGGCTTCCTCAAAGCGGTCGTACTCCGCCCAAATTTCGCCGTGAATGTAGTTGTAACCAACAGGAATACCCATCGCATAGGCACCGATGATCATGCCCTCAATGAGCTGATGCGGGTTGTAGCGATGAATGTCGCGATCCTTGCATGTGCCTGGCTCGCCTTCGTCGGAATTGCAAACTAAATATTTGGCGCCAGGGAATGAACGGGGCATGAAGCTCCACTTCAGACCGGTCGGAAAGCCCGCACCACCGCGGCCGCGCAGCGCTGATTTTTTGACTTCAGCAACGACATCCTCGGGCTTCATGCCCGTGCTTAATATCTTTCGAATTGCCGCGTAACCATCGCGTGATTCGTAGGCTTTCAAGCGCCAATCGTCAGCAGCGCCCGTCAAGCTGTTCATCAAAATTGCGTCGGGGCCGTAATCTAAAGTAGCCATCACTTAAGCTCCGCAATCAATTGATCGAGCTTCGTGTTCGACATGAAGCTACACATGCGTTTATTGTTTACCAGTAGCACCGGCGCATCGGCGCAGGCGCCCATGCATTCACCCTCAACCAAACTGAAATTGCCATCCGCCGTGATTTCTTTCCAATCCACGCCCAGCTTGGCCTTCAAATAGTCTGCCGCATCTACGCCGCCCGATAACGCGCACGGCAAATTAGTACAAACCGTTATCTTGTGTTTACCCATCGGCTTCAGGTTGTACATATTGTAGAAGGTCGCCACCTCGTACACGGCAATAGAAGGCATGCCTAAATATTGCGCGACTTCATCCATTAATTCAGTGGGCAACCAACCATGCTCATCTTGCGCAAAGGCGAGTGCAGCCATCACCGCAGATTGTTTTTGATCAGCTGGAAATTTTGCCAATTCGCGATCAATTTTTGATTTTGCTTCTGTAGACAACACGAAACTATTCTCCCTTCCAATAATCCACATGGCTGTGACGCTCTGTCATGTGTTTTAGGCCGTCACCGTCGCGACCATACGCGCCGATCTTGCCGGAATCCGGATATTCGCAAACCTCGGCGGGCATCTTGGTGCTGACCGAGATATAAGCGAGTGGTGCATCGGAATCATTAATAATTTGATGCGCTGTTTCAGGTCCGCCAGTCGGGCAGGCTATAAAATCTCCGGCGCGAATTTTGCGACGTTCGTTGCCATAACGAAGCGTCCCCTGGCCCTGAACAATGAAAAACATTTCTTCCTCGGCATGGTGGCTATGAAACGGGCAGGAAATTTTCCCCGCCTGAACGACATCATAGGAAATGCCCAAGTCCTTCGCGCCGAGTAACGGACCAATGCGCGTTCCGGCCGAAGCGAATTTATCGCCTTGTGTAAAAGGCTCCAGCTTCAGCTCATCAATATTGATGACTTTCCCGGAAATGACGCTCATCGGTCTATTTCCCCAAACACAATATCCTGGGTGCCGATAATAGTCACCACATCAGCAATCATGTGGCCGCGCGACATTTCATCGAGTGCGGCCAGATGCGGGAAGCCCGGCGCACGGATTTTTAAACGGTATGGCTTATTCGCACCATCGGACACCAAATAAATGCCGAATTCTCCCTTCGGATGTTCAACAGCCGAATACACTTCGCCTGGTGGAACATGGAAGCCCTCGGTGAACAGTTTGAAATGGTGAATCAGTTCTTCCATATTCGACTTCATGTTCTCACGAGACGGCGGCGCGACTTTATGGTCGGTCGAAATCACGGCACCAGGGTTGGTGCGAAGCCAATTTACGCATTGCTTAATAATTTTGTTCGACTCGCGCATTTCCTGCACGCGCACCAAATAGCGGTCATAACAATCGCCATTGGTGCCGATTGGGATATCGAAATCCATCTCGCCATAGACTTCATACGGCTGCTTTTTGCGTAAATCCCAAGCAATGCCAGAGCCACGCAACATCGGACCCGTAAAACCTAACTGCTGCGCGCGCTCGGGCGAAACGACGCCAATGCCAACCAAGCGCTGCTTCCAGATGCGGTTGTCGGTCAACAGTGTTTCATATTCATCAATATATTTCGGGAAACGCTGGGTGAAGTCGTCAATGAAATCGAGCAACGAGCCTTGGCGATTTTCGTTGAGGCGCTTCATCGCATCTGCATTACGGCCTTGCATGGCCGTGTATTGCGGCATGCGATCCGGCAAATCACGATACACACCGCCGGGCCGGTAGTACGCGGCATGCATCCGTGCGCCCGATACGGCCTCGTAGCAATCCATCAAATCTTCGCGCTCGCGGAAGGCATATAAAAACACGGTCATCGCACCCACATCCAGTGCGTGCGCGCCAAGCCAAAGCAAGTGATTCAACACACGGGTGATTTCATCGAACATGACGCGGATATATTGCGCACGAATCGGCACGTCGACGCCCGTGAGCTTTTCAATCGCCATCACATAGGCGTGCTCATTGACCATCATCGACACGTAATCGAGGCGGTCCATATACGGCACAGATTGAATGAAGGTGCGCGTCTCGGCGAGCTTTTCAGTTGCGCGATGGAGTAAACCAATATGCGGGTCGGCGCGCTGTACAACCTCGCCGTCCAGCTCCAGCACCAAACGCAAGACGCCATGCGCCGCAGGATGCTGCGGGCCGAAGTTCATGGTGTAATTTTTAATGTCAGCCATGGTTATTTGCGCTCCCCGTTTCCAGTCACCTTGTGAGCGTAATGTTCCTCACGGATGACGCGCGGCACAATCTCGCGCGGCTCAATGGTCACGGGCTGATAAACGACGCGTTTTTGTTCGGGGTCGTAACGCATTTCGACGGTCCCATATACCGGAAAATCTTTACGGAACGGATGGCCAACGAAACCATAGTCCGTGAGAATCCGGCGCAAATCAGGGTGACCGTTAAAGATAATGCCGTACAAATCAAACGCCTCACGCTCGTACCAATTTGCTGATGCCCACACGCCAATCACGGAATCGAGCAACGGAAAATCATCATTGGTCGCAAAGGTGCGAACCCGCACGCGGAAATTATGTTCAATCGAGAGTAGTTGGTACACGACTGCAAAACGCAGGCCAGGCGAGAAAGATTCCTCGACGCCGCCGAATTCAGCATAGTCCATGCCGCAGGCATCAATTAACTGGCTGAAATTAAGCGCAACATGATCGCGCAATGTCGTCATCGCCGCGATTAAATTGGCCGCTTTCACCTCGACAATAAGCTGCTCTTTATCGACATGAATCTTGCTCGCAGTTCTGCTGCCGGCATCGCCAAGAATGGCTTCCAGACTGGCTTTCAGGGCATCCAATTTTGCGGACATGGCAGTTATCTCGCAATCGTGTTGGTGCGTTTAATCTTATTTTGCAGTTGGATGATGCCGTACAAAAGCGCCTCCGCTGTTGGCGGGCAGCCGGGCACATACACATCCACCGGTACGATGCGATCACAGCCACGCACCACCGAATACGAATAGTGATAATAACCGCCACCATTTGCGCAAGAACCCATCGAGATTACCCAGCGTGGCTCGGCCATCTGATCATAAACTTTTCGCAACGCAGGTGCCATTTTGTTGCAGAGCGTACCGGCCACAATCATCACATCCGACTGGCGCGGGCTCGGACGAAACACGATACCGAAACGATCCAGATCGTAGCGCGATGCGCCTGCGTGCATCATCTCGACAGCACAGCAAGCGAGACCGAACGACATCGGCCACATGGAGCCCGTGCGACTCCAATTGAGTAATGAATCAATTGATGTTGTAACAAATCCTTGCTGGGTAAGCGAGGTTGCGTTGCTAGTAGATAAACTGCCGCCGCCTTCAGGCATGATGCTCTCCGAATTTAAACCTAAGCGCAGAAAATACTGCTGATGTGACTTCTTGCAAAAACTGATTACAGGCTTATTCCCAATCGAGTGCGCCCTTCTTCCACTCGTAAATAAAGCCCGCAACCAAAATGCCCAGAAATACCATCATTGACCAAAATCCAAACCAGCCGAGCTCTTGGAACACAATTGCCCACGGAAACATGAACGCAATTTCAAGATCGAACAAAATAAACAGAATCGCGACGAGGTAATAGCGCACATCGAACTTCATGCGCGCATCTTCGAAGGCCTCAAAGCCGCATTCGTAGGGGGAGAGTTTCTCGGAATCGGGATTGTCGTTGCCGAGGAGGATCGTCAGGCCTTTGGTCATGATCAAAGGCAACACACCGATGGCGATGCCGACGATGATAAAAATCAGAATGGGAAAATAATTTTGTAACATGCTTAAATTGGTCCGGAAGCTTGTGGTTAGGGTGAACAATATCATCCCCAAAAAACGCATGTTTGCTCGGCTACTGCAAAATCACAACAACTGCCACATTAACTAACAAAACTTAAAACTTGGTGCCGTCGGCGAGACTCGAACTCGCACAGCTTTCGCCACTACCCCCTCAAGATAGCGTGTCTACCAATTTCACCACGACGGCATGTCATTTTTACGACCACGTCAACTACCTGTTCAACGACCACGACCCGATTCAAATTTTACTTCGTTTTCGAATCCGTCTTTGGATCTGTTTTAGCGTCTGCTTTGGATTCTGCTTTTACGTCAGAACTGGCTGCCGGTACTACTGCTGGGGCAGTCGTTGCTGACGGTGCAGGAATCGTATTCGAATCCGTGTTTCGCGTGTCCGCCTTGGCAGGCTCAGCCACAGGCTTGACGTCACCCATCACGCCACCGCCGACTTTGGGCGCATGGTAATAGGTAAGGCCCAAACTGGTGATAAAAAATAAGGTTGCACAGACGGCAGTTGAGCGCGACAAGAAATTGGCAGAACCAGACGAGCCAAACAAGCTACCTGCCGAGCCTGTGCCGAATGCAGCACCCATATCAGCACCCTTGCCGTGTTGTACCAGCACCAGCGCGATCATCACCGCTGCCACCAACACATGAAATACCAACATCAAATTTGCCAACATAACGATTCCTAAACAAAATTCAAACTATAAAACAACATAAAACGAAACAGAACCAGTGAAGCGCTAATACCAAATCAATCCGCCCAAACCTTAAAGCGCTGCCCAGATCCCCAAAAATTCCTCTGCCACCAACGATGCGCCGCCAATTAAACCGCCATCGATATTGGGCATCGCAAACAACTCGGCCGCGTTTGATTTCTTCACACTGCCGCCATACAAAATTGGTAAATCTCCCGCCACTTGCGCGTCCACCGATGCTACGTGTTGCCTGAGCGCCAAATGCACCGCTTCCGCCTCGGCAGGTGATGCTGTTCTGCCTGTGCCAATCGCCCAGACTGGCTCATAAGCCAATACAGCACCGACCAGTGCTGCTAAACCCTGCGCCGCAATAACGGCGTCGAGTTGTCGCATGACAACCTGCTCAGTCAAGCCCGCATCTCGCTCAGCCAATGTTTCGCCAACACATAAAACTGGCGTCAACCCAGCACGCTGTGCGGAACCAAACTTTTGCGCAACCACCGCATCGGTTTCGCAAAAAATTACCCTGCGCTCCGAATGCCCGACAAGTGTGAACTTCGCACCAAATTCAGCCACCATCGCAGCTGAAACCTCGCCTGTGTAAGCGCCCGACTCAAAACGGCTCACATCCTGCGAACCCCACGCAATCCCGGAATGCTGCAATCGTGATTTCGCTTGTGAGAGATATGGAAATGGTACGGTGACCGCACAAATACAGCCTATTCGACCATCAACGTCAGCAGCAAGTTTCGCCAACAACGACTCGTTTTGCGCCAAACCGCCATTTAGCTTCCAATTCCCGATCACTAACCGATTTCTCACGCGAATTCCTGTCTTACCCGTTTTTACAAGCTAAAAACGATCAATTATAGCGTGTTGGCCAGCCTCACGGCAAATCGGCGTTGAAATCGCCAAATTCAAGCCCATACTGCACAGCTTGGGCCAAGAAACGGAATTGAAGGCTACGTTTACAGCTACGTTTATTAAGCTGGTTCGGAAGCTGCATATCCGCTACCGTGACCTCGGCCGCCGTTTGGGTGGTGCGGTTAAGAATTCGCCGCAGCTGCCCTCCAGAATGAAGATTCAATCCGTATTGGACATCGCAGCATAATTGCGAAACTCTAGCATTGGCGGGGCGTTTAAGGCACATTAAGGCATTTTAAAGATTCAATGCAATGCCATTTTGGACGATTCAAGCTAGCAAAGGGCGAGTCTTTTTAGCCACAATATACGTTGCAGATCCCTATTGTTGCAGATTCCTATCGCTGCAGATCAAACCGGCTGAGCGGCTGCGGCATACCGGGGATGGCGCTGGCCTCAAGGGTTTCTTGGATCTTACGGCGCGAGAGCAAGAACTGGGATTGGTCGGCACCGGCTCCGAGCAGCTTGTCCAAATCGCCATGTTCGCGACGAAGGCGTGAGACCAAGCCCAAGAAAACATCGGTCAGTTTGGGGTCAAACTGTTTGCCGCGCAGCCCTAAAATTTCGGTCAAGGCGCTATCAATGGTCCATGCGGGCTTGTAGGTGCGCAAATGCGTGAGCGCGTCAAACACGTCGGCTAGTGCCGCGATCCGGGCGTGGAGCGGAATCGCCTCGCCGACCAAGCCGTCCGGATAGCCGGATCCATCCCACCATTCGTGGTGATAGCGGGCGATATCCTCGGCCATTTTCATGTGCGCAATATTGCTCTGCGCCAACACATTGGCGCCAATGGTAGCGTGGGTTTTCATGACATCGCGTTCGGAATTATTGAGCGGTCCGGGCTTCAACAAAATACCATCAGGAATGCCTACTTTGCCAATATCATGCAGACGCGCTGCGATATCGATCATAAAAATTTCATCGCCCGAAAGCCCGATTTCTTTCGCCAAATATTGCGCCATCCGGCCAACACGATAAGAATGTTTGCCCGTAGAATCGTC
>JANYBL010000074.1 GCA_025360815.1 Burkholderiales bacterium | reverse complement strand
CAATGTCACCCGCCCCGCGCGGTATGCTCGCATGAGGCCGGGAACGCCGAGCATGGAATCCTTGCGGAATGCCTCGGGATCAATAAAATCGTCGTCTATACGTCTGTAGACCACATCGACTTTTTTGGGCCCTTGCGTGGTGCGCATGAACAAGGTGTCGTCTTGTACAAACAAATCAACGCCTTCGACTAACTCAATGCCCATCTGCTGCGCCAAAAAAGCGTGCTCAAAATAAGCGGAATTAAAATTGCCCGGTGTCATCAAGACAATTGTTGGGTTGTCAACGCCAACAGGCGCGGCATTGCGCAGGGTGTCCAGCAGCAAGTCGGGATAATGATCGACGGGCCTCACCCGTTGCTGCGCAAACAATTCGGGAAATAGTCGCATCATCATTTTGCGGTTTTCGAGCAAGTACGAGACGCCAGACGGTGTGCGTAAATTGTCTTCAAGTACATAGTATTCGCCGTCTGAATCTTTGACCAAATCGATCCCTGCGACATGTGCATAAATGCCACCAGGCAAATTAATGCCAATCATCTCCGGACGGAACTGGGAATTTTCGATCACTTTGTGGGCTGGCACTTTGCCTGCACGAAGGATGTTTTGTTCGTGATAGATATCGTGTAAAAAGGCATTCAATGCCGTGACTCGTTGTTTCAGCCCCTTGGAAACCCGTTCCCACTGTGCGCCGGGGATCACATGCGGCACGATGTCAAATGGGATCAAACGCTCTGTGCCAGTGGCCTCACCATAAACGGCGAAGGTGATACCGACACGATGAAACAGCAAATCGGCTGCTTGTCGGTTCTGTGTGATTTTTTCGGGCGGTGTGTTGGCGAGCCAATCACCGAACGCCTGGTAATGGGGGCGTGGTTTGCCGTCGTCGTGATACATCTCGTTGAAGAACTTTTTGAGTGCCATGTTTAGAGACCTTTGGTGGTCAATTCTCAGGTGGAGTGCGCTGGTGACGAAAATAATCAGTTCGTTACATTTTTTAAATTGAGTTTTACAGCGTGTTCTATATTTATCAGCAGGATAAAAGCAAACACCATGCCGTGAATATACCGTCTTTTCGTCCTCCATTGCAGGTGATCGGCATGTTGTTGAGTTCGAGTTGAGTTCGAGTTGACGTCGAGTTGGCCGTGAGCAAAGTTAGGGTCGGGTTAGCGTTGGCTCACAGTTCGCTTAGAATAGTTCAAATAGTTTAAAAACGTTATCCATGCTGACCCACGACATTTCATTGCCCGATTCTGCGCCCATTGACGTAGCCGTTGATTTACCGACCCTAGCGCCAATAGATGATGCTCGGCAAGTGCCGGTTGCAAATATGCCGGTGGCGTATCAGTTCACCCGCTTGGCAGAACGCCTAGACGCAAGGGCAGAGGAAGGCTTGATCGCGCGCCGCGCCTTCGATTTTGTCTGCGGACGGGCCATTGCGCCCGAAACCAACCCTGCGCAAATTGAATCCTTAAACCGGGCCATTGAAACCGCTTCTATTTTGCTCGGCATTGATGCCGATAGTGAGACGCTGGCGGCTGCGCTCATTTTTGGTGCGGCGGCACAGGTGAAGAGCGTAAAAGGTGCAAAAAACGTGGGTCAGCTTGATCATGCCGCCATCGTTGATCTGTTCGGCGTCGCGGTAGCTGGCTTGGTCAGCGGTGTGGTTAGAGCAGGCCGGATCGAGGCAACCTCGTTGGCCCCGACGCTTCAACAGGCGCCGAATATCGAAACGCTTCGCAAGATGCTGCTGGCGATGGCCGATGATGTCCGCGTGGTGTTGATTAAACTTGCCGAGCGTGTCGTGATGATGCGCTCGATTACCAGAGCGAGCGACGTGATTCGCCGTGCCGCAGCAGAGCAAACCCGGGATTTGTTTGCGCCGTTAGCCAATCGGCTCGGCGTGTTTGCCATCAAATGGGAACTCGAGGATTTATCGTTTCGCTTCTTAGAACCCGATTTATACAAACACATCGCCACCATGCTGGATGGCAAACGCATCGAGCGGGAAGCTTATATTGCCGTTGTGCTCGCAAATCTGCGCACTGAACTCGACAAGCTTGGCATCAAAGCTGAAATCGCCGGACGCCCAAAGCACATTTGGTCGATTCACCGCAAAATGCAATCGAAAAACTTGGCGTTCGAGGCGGTCTACGATATTCGTGCCGTTCGCGTATTGGTTGATAACGTGGCCGATTGTTATTCGGTTTTGGGGCTCATTCATGACCACTGGCAGCCAATTTCGGGCGAGTTTGATGATTACATCGCCCAGCCGAAAGCCAACAATTATCAATCGCTACACACCGCTGTCATTGATTCCGAGGGAAAGACCTTGGAAGTGCAGATACGCACTCATGAGATGCACAATGCCTCGGAACACGGTGTGGCGGCACATTGGCGATATAAAGAGGGCGGTGCTAATAAAACAGCGGCGGATAAGCGCTTCGAATCAAAGATTGCATGGCTGCGCCAGGTGCTTGAATGGAAACGCGAGCTCGTTGATCAGAGCGGCTTTTCAGAACAGATTAAGCAGGGTTTGTTTAACGACACTGTTTACGTATTTACGCCGCAGGGTAAAGTCGTTGATCTACCGGCGGGCTCGACCCCGGTTGACTTTGCGTATCACGTCCACACCGATCTTGGCCACCGTTGCCGGGGCGCCAAGTTGGACGGGCAAATCGTGCCGCTCATCACCAAGCTACAAAATGCACAGCGGGTTGAAATTTTAGCCGCAAAGCAGGGCGGCCCGTCTCGGGATTGGGCGAACCCCCAGTTGGGGTATTTGGCGAGCCATCGCGCGCTTTCAAAAGTTAAAGCATGGTTCCGCCAGGAATATTTTGAAGTCGATGTCGCGCATGGCCGCCTGGCGCTTGAGAAAGAATTAGCGCGAAATTCTGCAACATCGGTTGCGTTGGAAAAGGTGGCGACAGCATTGAACCATCGCGGCCTGGATGAGTGTTTGGCCGAGATTGGGCGCGGTGAAATCACCTCGCACCAGATTGAAATCGTGTTGCGTGAATTGACGGCAGCAAAATCGTCAATGTCCCCAAGTGCCGCGCCTGTGCTAGAGTTTGAGCCAACTTCCGGCGTCCGGGCCGCGCAAGAAATGGTCGGCGGATTAAGTGCCGTCAGGACCGGTAAATCGTCCAGCGGCGTGCTGGTATTGGGGGTCAACAATATCGCCACGATGGTCGCCAAATGCTGCAAGCCGTTGCCAACCGATCCGATCATTGGCTTTGTCACCAAAACGCGCGGCGTGATGGTGCATCGCCTCGATTGCATCAACATCACCAGCCTCGCCAGCGATCAGCGCGAGCGGCTTATGCCTGCGCAGTGGGGGAATGTCGATCAACAACCGTTCGCCGCCGATATTGAAGTTACCGCTGTAGACCGCCAAGGTCTGTTGCGCGATGTATCCGAGGCGATGTCGCATGAGCGTATCAATGTCACTGCGGTCAATACGATCACGCGCGGGAACCTGGCATCGATGCGGTTTACGGTGGAAATTAAGCGGGCCGAGCAGCTGGTTCGGCTCCTCAGAACGGTGGCGGACGTCCCCAGCGTCGAGACAGTGCGCAGGCGCTGAGCGCTTCTTTCTCCCAAGGCTGCAGTCTGAGGCGGCGGGTAGCCGACAGGCTTGGGTAAGAGAGGGCCTTTCAATCACATGATTCAAAAAATAACGACGGACTATAAATGCCAAATCCAACCGCCACACTCACCACTGAAAACAAAGGCGCACTCGCCGGTATAAATGTCCTTGATCTGACGTCAGTCATTATGGGACCCTATTGCACGCAACTCCTCGGTGATATGGGGGCTGACGTGATTAAAGTCGAAACCCGCGATGGCGACAATATGCGGTGGGTCGGGCCGATGGTTTCGCCAGGCATGGGGCATATACATCTCCATTTGAATCGAAATAAACGCTCAATCGTGCTCGATTTAAAGCAAGCCGAAGGGCTTGAAGCCTGTTTAAAGCTCGCTGCGCAATCTGACGTGCTCGTCTACAACGTCCGCCCGCAATCCATGGCGCGGCTAGGCTTGAGCTATGAGGCTGTCAGGGCAGTTAACCCTAAGATCATCTACATTGGTGCATTTGGTTACGCCGAAAAAGGCCCCTATGCAGGACGCCCCGCCTACGACGATCTTATCCAAGGCATCACTGGCATTCCCTCATTGTCACAACGCCAAACCGGCCGACTGCCGCGCTATGCGCCCGTGACAATCGGCGATAGAAGTGTCGGTTTGCACGCGGTGAACGCTGTGTTAGCCGCCTTGTTTCACCGCGAGCGAACCGGTATCGGCCAGGCCATCGAAGTTACCATGTTTGAAGCGCTTTCGCAGTTCGTTTTGGGCGATCACATGGGTGGTAAAACCTTCGAGCCGCCGCTGGGGGAAACGGCGTATGCGCGGCTGATCGCGCCGCATCGGAGGCCATATCAAACCTCGGATGGATTTTTGTGTGTTTTAATCTATAACGATAAGCATTGGGGCGCGTTTTTTGACGCTATCGGCCGTGCTGATTTAAAAACAGACGCATGTTTCAAAGACCATTCCGCCCGCGCCGCCAACATCAATGAGGTCTATGAATTTGTCGCCGCCACGATTCAATCCAACACCACCGCCTTTTGGCGGGCGCTGCTAGAAAAAGCGGACATTCCCGTTGCCACCATGCACTCGATTGATTCATTGTTAGAAGACGAACACCTGCAGGCCACCGGTTTCCTGCCCGAATTCGACCATCCCACCGAAGGCCGGATTAGAGCGACGTCACCCATCGGCGAATGGAGCGAAACCCCGCCATCAATCCGCTCGTTACCCGCGCATTTAGGTGAGCATTCACGAGAGATTTTGCGGGAGTTGGGGTATGGGGATGAAGCGATTGAAGGGATGGTTTTGCGGGGGGTCACGAAGGTGGGGGGCGCAAAATAAAGTAGCGATACAATCGAATCCGACAACTATTTTAAAATTTGTCATGCCCGTTGGATAACTAAAGTGAACAGCGATTTATCGCCAGAAATCGCCAGAAAATTCGCCTGATGAATGGGCTTTGAATCATTGCGAACGCTGTCGGTACTGGACACCGTGCGTGGGAAGTTCTGCACTGATTGGGATGCGTGCGCAGATAGTGAATCAAAATTTGACCGCATCGTTCAGTTTGCCCGTGATGGTCGCCTCACATACATACAAGGCTTCGTAGATTGCTAAAACGACGAAAACACCACGTTAAGAAAATTGAAATTATGCGCCGATGACGCACCTAAACGAGTGGCACAATTTACCGATCATATGGTGGGTAGGATCGGCACAATTTTATCGAAAGGCAGTCTCAGCGAGGCTTTTAGGGCATATTGGCTTAGCGGATTTGACTACAAGGTACTACGAAAATCGCTCCCGCATTTCCCCCAACCCCAGCGTCTCCAACACCTCGGCAAGCCGCTCCTGAGGCCGCGTGCGCGGCAAATTTTTGTAGGTGGCGATGATCAATTCGTTTTTCATCGAATGCTCCCAGCCGACGAGTTCGGTTACTTTGACTTGGTAGCCATGTGATTCTAATTGCAGACAGCGCAGGACGTTCGTGATTTGGCTACCGAATTCGCGGGTGTGCAGCGGATGCCGCCAAATCTCGGTCAGCGCATTGTTGGCTAATGATGCGCCTTTGTTTTTATTAAAAATAGACGCAACCTCGGCCTGGCAGCAGGGCACCAGCACCATGTATTTGGCTTGCTTATGCAGTGCAAATCGGATGGCATCGTCGGTGGCGGTGTTGCAGGCATGGAGCGCAGTGACAATATCGATATTGGTTGGCAGAAATGACGATGTAATCGAATCAGCAACGGATAAATTTAAAAACGTCATGCGCTGGAAAGCGAGCTTTTGGGCTAATACTTGTGATTTTTTGACCAGTTCGTCGCGGGTTTCGATGCCGAAAATGTGACTTTCATCGCTCAGCGTTTTGAAAAACAAATCATACAAAATAAACCCTAAATATGACTTCCCCGCACCATGGTCGACAAGCTGAATACCGTATTTTTGTGATCCACTCTTTGCCTGGGTCGCCTGAACTTCTTTTAGCAGCGGCTCGATAAACTGAAACAAGTGATAAACCTGCTTTAGCTTGCGCTGGCTGTCCTGGTTCATCTTCCCCTCGCGGGTCAGGATATGCAGCTCTTTCAGTAATTCAATCGACTGTCCGGGGCGCACATCATAGGCGAGTGGCGGCGGCGATTTTTTTGCGGCTACCGGAGCTGCCGTCGTCGCAATTGGGGGGCTTTTCTTCATCGGGAAGCGTTATAAATGCTGGGCAAATTGCAGGGTCGGTGCATCGTCTACTGCCCCGCAGACTTTGGTGGCGCAGCCAAGGGTGTTTGTGGCGAGGTGGGCTGCGGTTGATCAGACCCAGCCTCACCAGCTAGTTTTTTAGGCATGGTCTTTTGCAGTGTTGCGCGCATTTTTTCGTCCATCGCCCGCACGTCTTTCATCATGGCGTCGCAGGCCTCGCGCTTGGCTTGACACAGCGCGCTGGTTTCCATTTTCTCGTTCCCGTCCTTGCTGGAAACCATGCGCTTGATCACGGTGGGATAGGCAGGATGATCTGGCGGTGCGAATGTCCAAATCGCTTTATTAGGATTGTCGCGAATCACCAACCACTTTCTTTGTACGCCGATTTCCACATCGGTGCGTTTGCGCAGCGCGTCCAGCGCCGCTTGCGGCGTCGCGTAGCCGATCCCTTTGCTGGGTTCAGGCGGACTGGGTTCAGGACGACTAGGTGAGGTTGTGGGGGTAGCTGCAGGGGGAGCGACGGTCGCAGCCGGTTGCGCCAGCAAAGGGGCTGACCAAATCAGTATTAGCAACGTGCAGAAAATCCACAAACATGACCTCATTATTTGATTCCTTCTTCAAATTCACAAGAAAACAGTTTTGTATCGATTATTTCGGGAGCTTCGGCATTGAACGACATTAGTTTTTCAAACTTAAAGCCGACTTTCTCCAGGAGAGAAATCGAGCTTTCATTATCGAGCGATGTGATGGCAACAATCCGTTTCAAGCCTTGCGTTTTTTCGGCATATTCCGTCGTGGCGCTTGCGGCCTCTCTCGCATAGCCATGGCCTCGATAGCGCTCTAAAAATGCAAACCCCAAATCCACATCGATCAACTGCTCACGTTTAATCAGGCCGCAAATACCAACAGCCGTGTCATCAGACTTAAGTTCAGCGACATATAAACAAAAGCCGTAACGCGCGTACATTGCCATTGGTCCGTTCAAAATAGCGGTCCGGCTGTCATCGAGATTTGTTAGATTGCGTTTGCCGATGAAGCGCTCCCACGCGGGATCGTTGACGAGTGCCATAAAAAATGCCGCATCGTCGGTATTGAAGGTGCGTAACCTAAGGCGCGGTGTTTCGAGAATAATCATATGATTAGTTTACGCTGTGAATTGACGGCAATTAAAATGTTGAAACCAATTGTGTTGCAGGACCGTAACACACCTAGTTGTAAGCCTTTGCCAAACCATGCGACTGATTTCTGGAAGGCGCCATTTAATTTTTAATCGGCCGCATCTATTCTCGTACCGGAATGTGTTTCTCAATATGGAGTTCCAATGAAACGTAGAAATTTTTTATCAATATTATTTGGTGCGGCCGGCGCGGCTGGCGTGGCGGGCATCGCGGGGATGGCTACCCAGCCAAAGACCGCGATGGCACAAAAACCACCAGCTGATCCAAAGACTGAAAATGTCAAGATTGCCCTTAAACAAGCGAGTGCTCCGATGACCAAAATCGAAAAATTAGAATTATCCGAGGCGGAATGGAAAAAACGCCTAACTTCTGCCCAGTTTAACGTGCTGCGTGACGAAGGCACCGAGCGCCCGAATTCCAGCCCGCACGGCGATGAAAAACGTAAAGGCGTGTTTCACTGCGCGGGCTGCGATTTGCCGGTTTATACCTCAGAAATGAAATTTGAAAGCGGCACGGGCTGGCCCAGTTTCTACACCACCTTGCCAGGCGCTTTTGATAAAAAACGCGATTTTAAATTGATCTACCCGCGTACCGAATACCATTGCGCCAAATGTGGCGGCCATCACGGGCATATGTTTACTGACGGACCACAACCGACCGGGCAACGCTGGTGTAATAATGGAGCGGCATTGGTTTTTAAACCTTCCGTCGCTTGATCTCATAGCTAAATGTCGTCGAAAAAAGTATTCAGGCTGGACAATTCCTGAAAACCCCTGTTACTATCAATACATGATGATTTTTGCATTTTATTTTTGGTATACATTCTTTCCGAGCTTAGGCGGCTGGAAGGGTTGTACGCAAGCGTAAAAAGCGTTTCAAACCAAATCCAAAACCGCCGGGCTAAACAGTCCGGCGGTTTTTTTTGTGTTTTGTTTCAACTTTTCTGCAAATTCCGATTTCAAATTGTTAGCCCACCAGGAATGCAATAATGTCTCCCGTCACTGTGAAACTTAAAGTCGTTAACAACGACCCTGATCATCATCAAATCCAGGATGAAACCATGCGCTACAACACCGACGATTTACGCATCAAAGAAATTAAGGAACTAGCGCCGCCCGGTGATCTGATGCGTGAGTTTCCGTGCACCGAAAAAGCATCGGCCACCGTCTATCGCGCACGAGATGAAATTCATCGGATTATGCACGGTGGTGATGATCGATTGCTGGTCATCGTTGGTCCGTGCTCGATTCATGACTACGACACCGCGTTGGATTACGCCAAGCGCTTGCAGGCGCTCAGGCTCACACTAGAGCCTGATCTTACGATCGTGATGCGGGTTTATTTTGAAAAGCCGCGTACCACGGTTGGCTGGAAGGGCTTTATTAACGATCCAGATATGAACGAAAGCTACGACATCAACAAGGGGCTGCGCGTTTCCCGCAAATTATTGCTGGCGATTAATGAACTGGGCTTGGCCGCGGCCACCGAATATCTTGATCTGATTTCGCCGCAGTATTTTGCCGACCTTATCGCCTGGGGGGCGATTGGCGCACGCACGACCGAGAGCCAATCGCACCGCCAGCTGGCCTCTGGATTGTCATGCCCGGTCGGCTTTAAAAACGGCACCGATGGCAATATCAAAATCGCAGTCGACGCGATGAAAGCTGCCGCCGCGCCGCACCACTTTTTATCCGTTACCAAGCAGGGACATTCAGCAATTGTCTCGACGGCTGGTAATGAAGATTGTCACGTCATTTTACGCGGCGGAAAAACACCGAATTATGATGCTGCCAGCGTAGATGCGACCTGCAAGGAGTTGGCGTCGGCGGGCTTGGCGCCACGCGTGATGGTCGATTTTTCACATGCCAACTCAAGCAAACAATATCAGCGTCAGATGGAAGTCGGTGCTGATGTTGGGGTGCAATTGGCAAAGGGCGATCCGCGCATTATAGGCGTAATGGTCGAGAGTCACATTAATGCGGGCCGCCAAGATATCGCGAATGGAAAAGCGTCGGAATATGGCGTTTCAGTAACAGACGCTTGCATCAATTGGGCCGACACCGAAACGCTGTTGAACGGCTTGGCGGCCTCGGTTCGGGCGCGTCGGTTAGCCATTCACTCCGCCACCGAATAGCGACAGCGAACAACCGCTAACCACAAACAACGATGAATACGAGCGAACATAATGGCAATTGAACTACGCATTCTCGGCCGCCATCAAGCGTCCGAGCACAACACCGCCTTCAGCTATAACGGCGTAACCTTCAGTCAGGACAATCTCCATACTTTCGCCGGTTTGAACGCGGTTGATACCAAGGAATATGTCGAGCAAACCTTTGCATGTTTAAAAGAGCATGGCCAAGTTTGTGCCCGAATGGGGGCGTATAAGCCCCGTTCTAGCCCGTATTCGTTTCAAGGCATGGGACGCGAGTGTTTGCCGTGGGTTTTCGAGCTGGCGGGCAAATACGGTATCAAAGTGATTTCGATGGAAGTCACGCGTGAATCCCATATAGATGAAATCAACGACGCGATGCGCCAGAGCGGCAATGCGACCGGTGCGATGTTGCAAATCGGCACGCGCAACACGCAAAATTTTGAACTACTCAAAGCCGTCGGGCGGCAACATGCGTACCCGATTTTGCTAAAACGCGGCTTTGGTATTACGCTCGATGAATCACTGATGGCAGCTGAATATTGCGCATCTGAAGGCAATACAAAAATCGTTTTCGGACTGCGCGGCATGAAAACCAATTTTGGCGATCCGCATCGCAATTTGATCGATTTTGGTCATGTACCGGTGGTGCATCGCCTGACGCGCATGCCCGTTTGTGTCGATCCGTCACATTCCGTTGGCGCTCGCGGCGCATCACCGGACGGGATTTTGGATATTTTTCACGTCGCCGTGCAGGGCGTGATTGCGGGCGCGAATATGCTGCTCGTCGATATGCATCCTGCGCCGAAAAAGGCGCTGGTCGATGCGGCGCAGGCGATTACCTTGGAAGAACTGCCATACTTTTTAGAAGATGTCGCCATTGCGCGGGAGGCTTATTTGAAGCGGCTGGTGTTGGCGAAAAAAGTGGCCAATCAAGCAAACGAGCGCGCTACTAGCCAAGCGACGACAAAAGCACCGCTGCAAGCGCAGGCCCCGGCTTGACCGGCAATCATCGCGTCATGCGAGAAATTGGCAAAACCCTAGTATTGGCTGCCTTCTTGGCGGCAAATGGTTCGGAAGTGCCCGCCAATGCTGGTGTTCCGGCAGCGATTTCAGTTCGCGATGATGCAGGCAAAACGGTCACGTTAACGACACCCGCCAAGCGAATTATTGCCATCGCCCCGTCACTAGTTGAACTGGCTTACGCAGCGGGGGCGGGCGCATCGCTGGTTGCCGTATCGGCATACAGCGATTTCCCCCCTGAGGCGAAAAAGCTGCCACAAGTTGCTGATTTCAGCGGCGTTTCGTTTGAATTATTGCTGACACTCAAACCCGATTTGGTGCTGGCATGGAAGAGCGGCAACCGCGAAAAAGATTTGCAACGCTTGCGCGATTTGGGTATCCCGGTTTACGCCGCAGAAGTCGCAAAAATGGCCGATGTGCCGCGGGTGTTGCGCGATATTGGCAAGCTCGCGGGCAGTCCAGCAGGCGCAGAAAAAGCCGCCAACCAGTTTGAATCGCGCACGTTAGGGTTACAAAAATCCCACGCCAATAAACCCAAAATTTCCGTCTTCTTTGAACTTGGCGAATTGCCGCTAATGACGATCAACGGCGATCATGCCATTAGTGAAGCGATTACCCTTTGCGGTGGTGAAAATATTTGGAAAGCCGCGCCCAGCCTCGTTTTTACGCCATCACGAGAAGCCATGGTCGCGATGCAGCCGCAGGTGATTTTGTATCCAAAGTCGGCGAAACAGGCCGGCAAAGTGGAAGCACGACGAAGCAGCTATGAGGGCATCCAAGCGGCGAGAGATAAACAAATCTACGGTATCAATGCCGATCACATTTTGCGTCAAGGGCCGCGATTTATTGATGGCGTTGCGGAAGTTTGCGACGCGTTAAATGAGGCCCGGCGCAACATTAAAAACTAGCCGAGCAATCAGCTATCAATGGGCCACCCTTCATGTCCGACACACCTTGCCCGGCAATGCGCTTACCGTTCGCGTCCGGCTTCCATGCTGCGACGGCGCTGTCCTTTTCAAACATGGTATCGAGATGTCCAATCAACAACAGCCGTTTAGCTTGTTGACTCCCCCTCAGCTTTCCCTGGTCTTTGCCGTCTGGCTTCCCCCTCGCTTGGTGTGTCGCAACAGTATGCCCAGCACGCTACAGGGCAGCCGGCGTGTCCACCCATTTAGCGACGAAGCCAACTTCATCAAGCTGTGCGCGAAAGTGCTTTCCCACCTCGCGCACGCCGCCGTGGTTCATGGTGCAGCTGTTTATATTGACCGCTCGCTCAAGCAACTGCAACGCCGCCGGTGACCGCGCCTTGATCGAATCCACCATTCTCTGTTCAACTGGCGAAAGTAGGTCAGCGATCGATTGCGGGCTAACCAAAGCCAACGCAGCGACTGTGCAGACTAGTAAAAAAACGTTAACACGGTGCGTGTCGATACCGAGCGGGCGGTAACCAGTATTGGTTCCTCGTTTTTGGCTTGATCGCGATGGGTTGATGACTCGCCTGATGCGTCTCGTTATCACCGCTACGATGTATCAGGTTCGATCGACACATCGCAAAAAAGTATTCGTGCAACACCGCAAAAATGCGCTGTGTTAATGGTGACGCATAAGCCCCATCATCGAAAAACAGCGCTTGTATTAGTTTGAGATACCGACACGGCTGAATAGCGGCATCGCAAAATGTCGCTATTTGAATTTACGTTGCCGACTCAATCTGCTCCCGCAATCCCTCGACCAATGTCGCTTCGCCGCGCACGCTAAAGTACGCGCCCTCAACTTCGGCACGTTCACCAATCACTTCACAACTTGCAAAAATATTTCCGCGCAGTTGTTGCTGCGACCAAGGTAAAAAAAGCTCTGCCTCGATTAAATCTTGCTGGAAAAATGACACTATGTGTTGGTGCAGGGCAACGATATCTTCCCGGCGATACGCGCTCATGACAATACAACCAGGATACTTGGCGCGCAGTATTGCTTCATGCTCACGTTGCGCGGCCGTATGGGCCGCATGGGCCGTATGGGCCGCATTGGTTGTGTTGGCTTTATTTGCTTTATCGTCGCTTCCGCTGCCTTCAGCGCCAATATAATCAATCTTGTTAAACACGAGAATCTTTGGCACAGAATCGGCCTCAATCTCGGCCAGCACTTCATCGGTCACCTGCAATTGCCGCTCAAACCCCGGGTCACTCGCGTCAATCACATGCAGCAAAAGCGATGCATCCAGTGCTTCATCCAGCGTTGATTTGAACGAGGCCACCAGCCCGTGAGGTAAATTTTTAATAAAACCGACGGTGTCACTCATCAAAATGCGTGGAACCGTCTCCGGATGGAGCGCGCGTACGGTCGTATCTAGTGTTGCGAATAGCTTATTGGCAACCAATACCTCGCTACCCGTCAGCGCGCGCATCAACGTGGATTTGCCCGCGTTGGTGTAGCCGACGATGGCGACGTGGTTGAGCCCCTGGCTTTCCTGCCTGCGTGCGCGTTGCGTCTTGCGCTCCGCTTCCATTGCAATAATCTCTTGATTTAATTCGGCAATGCGATCGCGCAGTTTGCGCTTATCTAATTCGGTATGCGATTCGCCCGACCCGCGCCCGCCGGTGCCGCTACGCTGTCTCCCCTGTGGACCAACCAGCTTCGCCATCTCGCGCAGTCGCGGCGCCATGTAGCCAAGCCTCGCGATCTCGACCTGCGCCCGTGCCGCACGGGAGCGGGCATTGCGATGAAAGATTTCGAGGATCACCATTGTGCGATCCATCACCTCGCAACCAATCTCGTTTTCAAGATTGCGCGCCTGGGAGGGCGAGATTTCATGATCGATCAAGAGCGCGTCGATTTCTTCAGTGGCGTGATCTGCTGGTTGTCCATCTGCAGCATCCGGTAGATCAGCCTCGCCATTTTCATTGTCTGCATCTGGCTGATTGCCGACATAGTGGCGAATTTCCTTGAGCTTACCTTTGCCCAGATAAGCTACCGAATCGAATCCCGCCCGTTTTTGCGTGAAAGTGCGGATAACTTTATAGCCCAAGGTTTTAGCCAACTCGCGGAGCTCGGTTAACGACGCCTCAAACTCGACATCGCTGACACTGGGGAGCTGAACCGCCGCTACGACTGCGAACTTCATTTTTTGTTCTGTTGCTGATGCGGGCTCTTTTTGCACGGGCTGGTTCTTTTTGGTTGATAGCGTAACCTTGAATTATACAGCGCGGATGTCTCGATCACGGCCGTGTCCTCAGTGGGGCATTTCTGCAAAATCTGGCCAGGCAGAACGGCGGTATGAGTTTGGCGAGAAGTCCAGAATCATTGCGCAAAGAAGAATTCGAAGCGAGCTTGACAGCTCGTCGTATGTTTCGACATTACTAGAAATGTAGAAAAAAAGCATCGTCAGCGCCGCACAAGAAACACGGCTCGGCATCTATCGTCTGTTGGTTGAGGCGGGACGCGAGGGGTTGACCGCCGACGTTATTGCCGAAAGACTAGAAGTTGCCAGCGGCATGCTCTCATTTCACTGGAAAGAGCTGATCGGCGCCGGGCTGACGGTTGCCGCACCAAACGAGCGCTCGCTTATCCACGCTGTCAATTTTTCGACGATGACCGGCCTAGTCGAATATTTGACCGAGAACTGTTGCGCGGGGGCGAGCTGCCCTACGAAAGTTGATTGCAAACCACAGAAAAAGCCCATCGCCATTCCCAAAAGGGGAGCAGCATGAAGCGATGTCACGCGCATGCTGCATTGAACAGCATTGAACAGCCTTGAGCACAGCACACGTTTTTGTTCAGCAATGTTTGGTGTCACGCCAACCATCCAAAAACCTAATTATGCGAAATGGATGCTTGATGATCCGCGCATCCATTCCGCGATTTCTGAGCGTGCCTCAGTGTGCCGACTCGACCGGAGTTGGCCATCTTGGATTTCAGGCCGATAGCGATGACGAATAGCAAGAGATTTGTCGGCGATTACAAAATACCGACACCGCAATTACGGCAGAGCAGGGTGCAAATTGCTGTTAGGTCAAAGCAGATAAATAATGGTTGCTTGACCCATCCAGCATTGCGTAGGAGCGCTTTCGCTTACTTGATACCGTCCCGGTTTATGGGAATACAGCCGCCAAAAGAAAGTTGACCTCGGCGCGACCGAAGGTGGTGATCGTCGCAACACCTCCTGCCTGACAGCAATTTCTGCAATGAAAACATCTCTTACGACGTCGCTGAGATTGTAAAGCGAACGGTGTGTTGTCATGACTGATCAGATCTTTAACGTTCTCTCTTTATTTACGCACCATTAGCCGGCTCGGTCATGGCCGAAGCGCTCTTGAACAAGCTGTGTGAGGGCAAATTCCAAGCGTTCAGCGCGAGTAGCCAACCGAAGTCGTCGCCCAATCCTTTCGCGCTGGAGGTTGTCGAAAAATGAGGCTATGCGCGCGCGTAATTCAAACGTAATTCTTGGGATAATTTTGCCAAACCCGACGCACCGCATCTGGACATCATCATCGCTGTTCGCGATAACGCAGCAGGTACGCAGCAGGTGAAGCGTGCCCCGTCTGGCTGGGACATCCGGCGACCGCGCACTCGTGTTTCCCCGATCCATCGGACACCAATGGTGATGACGAGACAAAGCGCGCCGCGTTTGAGCAGGCCTATTTCGCCATCAAGCGGCGCATCGAGTTTTTAGTGAATCTGCCCATCGAAAAGCGGGCGCATTTGGCACTCGCGAATGAATTGAAACGTATCCACCGAACCGCAGTTTCGGGCGTTGAAACCGCGATTGAAACCGGGATTGAAACTGGATCTAAAACGAGCGGTGAGACGGGGAGTGGACCGGGCGCCGATTCGGCCAGTGAGTCGGCTGGTGATTCGGTCACTAACGTCGCCGTCAACGTCGCCACCAACGTCGCCACTAACGCTGCAACCAACGCCGCCGTTAACAACAAGATCGACGCGGCGTTTCCAGTGGCGCGGTTGGCACTCGGTAGCAGCGGGAAGGTTTAGTTCTGCTGCTTGTTGAAACATATCCGCCGTCACCAAACAGGACGACCACCTGCCCAAAGCCCCCGCCAGAAGAGGAGCTCGAGCATGTTGATCGGATTAGCCCGGCTGCTTGACGACCCGTAAATACGGTTTTACCGTCTTCCACCCCTCAGGATAAATCTTCTTGGCATCCTCATCTGTTACCGATCCGGCAATAATCACGTCTTCGCCGTTTTTCCAATTGACGGGTGTAGCAACTTTATATTTGGTGGTGAGTTGCATCGAGTCGAGCGCGCGCAAAATTTCATCAAAATTACGGCCTGTTGTCATCGGGTAAGTCATCATTAGTTTGATTTTTTTATCTGGCCCGATGACGAATACTGAGCGCACGGTAGCATTGGTGGCGGCGGTGCGGCCGTCGGCTGTGCCGGGCTCTTCGGCGGGTAGCATGTTGTAGAGTTTGGCGACGTTTAAATCGGTGTCGCCAATCATGGGGTACTTGACCTTAGCGCCCTGCGTTTCCTCGATATCGCTCGCCCATTTGGCATGGTTGTCGACTGCATCCAAGCTCAAGCCAATAAGCTTGGTGTTGCGCTTGGTGAATTCAGGCTCGATCTTGGCCATATAGCCCAATTCCGTCGTGCAGACCGGGGTGAAATCCTTGGGATGTGAAAATAAAATCGCCCAGCTATCGCCGATCCATTGATGAAAATCGATCGGGCCGTGGGTAGTGTTTGCGGTGAAATTGGGGGCGGTATCGTTGATTCGTAATGACGTTGCGACGGGCATAATGGCTCCTAAAATAATGGTTGCAAAATACTGACTAATTACAAAATTTCAGATGGGTTTAATTGTTGGTTTTGCAAGCGAGGAGAGCGTAGCCTGAATAATGGCTTAGGTCGATGAGAGCCGCCGATGGAAGACTGTTGTGCGGACGATCACGGTGGGTCGGAAAGAATCGTATTTCGATACTTAACGTCTAAGGTCTACGATTACGAAACAGTTTGCCGCTTCTTTGCTTTTTCGGATTACAGTGCTGCTGTATTCTCGGCGGTTCACGAAAGCCAGGCGACGAAGAATTCTCGGCGTCGAAAGCACGAGAACATATCGTTTAGGCGCGTCCCAGCCAAACATTTGAAATCGCTAGCATCCGCCTTTTCTATGTTGCTCGCGACACATTTCGCTACCCTAAACCGTTTCGGTGTCCAGCTTAAGCGGCAGTACATCTATTTTTACGACCGTCCCGTTGTGACATTTTGCCTGAATGGCTGGGCGCGGACCTGAGTCCGTTAAACGTACGGTCTTTTGCGGCCGCGCACTGGCAAGTCCGCGACGGCCGGGCCCTTGCTGAGTGCGCAATTGCGGGTGTTGTTTTGTTAACAATCTTTCAGGCTTTTGGTAATGACACTTTGAATCGACTGTGTTGTAATGAACGCTCCAGAATTCGCCACTTGCCGGGAATAGGTTCCAAGCAACATCCAAAGGCTTCTCTTTGAGGAAAAAATCGAGCGCTTGCGCACGTTGTTGAAAAAGACAAGAAAAGTGTCTGTATAGAGCCCGTTAGAGGAAGCCTAAAAAGAGCGCCCATCCGGTTCACAACCAAATTGCACGATGAAAACAATCCTTAAGTCATTTTTTTGTACAAGAATGGCTTTGTCCTTTCGCAAAAAAGACCGATGGCAGCCTTACCGCTTCCTCAGGACGGCCACAGCCGTTGCCTTGTTACTGTCACTCCAACCGCCAATTGCTTCTCCTGCATTTGCGATAGCAAGCAAAGCCGACGGTGAGGCCAGTATCCCGAGTGTCGTGAACAAACACAGTGTTGCGAAAGCAGCCGCGACAGCGGTTAAAGTCAACGCGCCCACGGCGGCGTCCGCAAACAACGCTGCGCCGATTGTTGGTAACCCGCCGATTGATCGGTTTGTGCCTGACATTGATGTGTTCCCACAGCACTTTTGTGTCGCCCAAGATAGCGCCGGCATTGTTTATATCGGTACGACGGGCGGCGTGTTGGAATTTGACGGCGAGCAATGGCGTTTGATTGCATTGCCTAACGGCGAATTGGTGCGCTCGTTGGCGGTTGCGGCCGATGGTCGTATCTATGTTGGCGGATTTAACTATTTTGGCTATTTACAACGCGATAAAAATGGCAAAAATAGCTTCAAAGACCTTACGCCTTTGTTCAGGGATCGCATCAACCAGGCCGGCGGCGGTGATGCAAAGGTTGCCCGTGAATTTACCGATATATGGGAAACGCTGGTCACCCCGGAGGGCGTCTATTTCCGCGCACTAAACGATGTTTTCCTGTGGAGCCCTGCTGATAACAGCACGATGCATTGGTACGATGAACAAAAGTTCGGCTTGATCATCCGACACAATGAAAAAACGTTTCTGCAATTTCGTGGTGAGGGGGTAAAAATTCGGGTTGGAAGCAAGGGCGACAATAATGATTGGCAGCTCATTGCCGCTTCAAAAATTTTAACCAATTTAGTGCATATCTGGGTACCGCTGAGTGACGGCGGATTGTTGGGCGCGGCAGCCGATGGCAAATGGTGGCGCCTTGATGAGACGACTTTGAGCCCGGCGAAGCTGCCAGCAAATATGCCGGTAGCAACAAATTTTTCGCGTGGCATAGCCCTCAGTGACGGCACGATTGGGCTGTTGAGTGCTGAAGGTACGCTTTATATAATGGACGGGAACCTGCAGGTCAGGCGCCAGATCAATGTTGAATCGGGCTATTTGACGAGTATTTACCAGGGCGTTAACAATGCGCTTCTCGTGTTGTCTGAGGAGGTACTTTATAAAATTCGTTGGCCCACTGAATGGTCGGTGCTCGGTAGTGAAAATGGCGTCACCAGCAATATCTCGCAGCTAGCGGAATGGCGCGGAGAGCGTTATTTGCTGACCAGCGCCGGCATGATGAGAGCGAAGATCGAGGCGGGCAGCGTCCAGTTTTTGCCTGTGAAGTGGGGCGATACGAACGGGTACGATCTGCTTGGTATCGATTCGCATCGGGCTTTGCTGGCGGGCGCGCACCACTTGATGCTGATTGAGACGCGCCGAGCCGGCAGTTCTTCGCCAGACGTGGCAACCGGAGCTGCGGGCAAAATTTCTACCCAGGCTACCGGCGGGACCACCCGGCAAGTTTCAACTGATCTGCTTTATCCGCGACTTTTTACACGCTCCCGATTTCGCCCAAATCATATTTTCATGGGAACCGACGATGGGCTGCGATCAATCTTTATTGGTGGTGCCAAGTTTGCGGTAAGACAGGGAGCCGTTGCCAGCCCTATATCCGCCTTTGCTGATATTCAGGTTTCGCCCCCAGCGCAAGACGATTTGAAAGGCTCTGTTACCAATGTGGCGGAGGTTAGCGCCGAGGAGTTATGGGTTGGCACCGCGCGGCATGGCGCATGGCGCTACCGGTTCTCGACCGATGGTGAGATGATTGGATCACGGCGATTTGACGAGAAAGATGGCCTTAAAGTCGGTCAAATCGCGAACGCCGAGGTCAGCTTGCTGCCCAATGGAATGGTCGTTGCAAGTACGCGCGCGGGATTGTTTGGGCTTGAAGGCGAAAAATTCTCGCCAATCAATCTCGGCAATCTCGCCGCCCTGCGAGGTGCTACCGAAACGTTTACCTTTGTGTCCACAATCGACGGCGAAAAGAACAAAATTCTTTGGGCCTATAGCGATAGCCGCGTCCTTCAGCAAATGGCGGACGGCAATTGGCGAGTGCATGATATTCGTGCGTTAAAGCGCGGTGCAATTAACAGCCATTTCGTTGATTCAGTCGGCAACATAATATTTATGAGTACCAATAGCTTGCTCCTGCATAGCCGGATCAATCAGGCAAAACCAACCGCGTCAATCCCGCCAATGCTGCCTCTGCCGCCGATGCCCATCGCTGGTGAGATGCCGCACTCGGTGGTGTTGCGTGGCGTGACGCAAATCTTTGCCGATGGCACCGAGGTTCAGCAGCCGATTAATCCCGACCGTCCGCTGCAATTTTCGTCAGGGGATTTCAGTCTTCGATTTGATTTTTCGTTGCCCGAATTGGCACGCAATGGCATTAAGCGCTACCAAGGACGGATGGTTGGCATAGAGGACGCAATGTCGGGTTGGACGAGCTCGCACACGTATACCTATTCGGCATTCAAGCCAGGCGACTACACAATGCGCATTCGGGCGAAAGACTCGTTGGAACGCGAGTCCGAAACTAGCCCCTATAAATTTGAAGTTATGCCAGCGTGGCATGCCACGTTACTGGCGCGCACACTGACGTTGCTGGCACTTTTAGCGTTGGGTTGGTTATTAGTATTGATTGTGGCACGCCGTCGCACAACGCGCTTCGAAAGCGCAAACCTAGAACTCGAAAATAAGGTGGCTGAGCGAACACGTGAGCTGGCGGATGCAAATCGTCGGCTCGAACTCATCGCCCATATCGACGGATTGACTGGTATCTCCAATCGCCGGCGTGTGGACGGTTACCTCGATGCAGTTTGGCTAAGTTGTCGAGAGCAGCAGCGGCCGTTGTCTATATTGATGATCGACGTAGATCACTTTAAGCAATATAACGACACGCACGGCCACTTGGCGGGTGATGAGTTGTTGAAACGTGTCGCGCAAACTCTGTTGCGCTGTTTGCGGCGTAGCGAAGATTTGTTGGCGCGCTATGGTGGCGAAGAATTCCTTGTCGTGTTACCGGGTGCAAATGCAAAAATTGCCCAAAATATGGCGGAAACTATGCGCGATGCGGTGGACCGCTCGGCACTAGCCATCACCGTTTCGGTTGGTATAGGCTCGCGCATTCCGGATGATGAAGGCCCCTTTGATTTGTTGATCGCCGAGGCCGATCAGGCGCTCTATGCGGCGAAACGCGGGGGGCGCAACAAGGTGCATATGGGCGCGGGCTCCCAGATCGATAACGCGGCATAAGTGATGAGTGTGTTCAAAAGCAGTGCAACAGAAAGGTTGGCGTTTGGCGTGTAAGCTATCGGTCTTAACCGCCGTGCAGTGTTCGATTTTCGCGTTGTGGCCATTGGTTTCTGCTTTTGCGAATGGTCTGCAATCTTATTTTCCACACTGTTCCACGATGCCTTAATAACGCTCAACTGAAAATAATCCATCTTGAAAACGCAAGCACGGTTCCAAAAACTGTTTCGCACCAAGTCTATTGATTCGCATCTTGAGCCACAGCTGCATGAAGCGGAGCAACTCAAAAAAACCTTGGGCGTATTTTCGCTAATGATGTTGGGTGTGGGTGGGACCATTGGCACCGGTATTTTTTTTACGCTCGCTGAAGCGGTTCCGAAGGCGGGACCGGCAGTTATTTTGTCGTTTATGATGGCGGCATTTACGGCTGGATTAACAGCACTTTGTTATGCCGAGTTGTCGTCGCGCATTCCAGCTTCAGGCTCGTCGTATTCGTATATTTACGTCACAGTAGGCGAATTTTTTGCTTACATTGTGGCTGCCTGTTTAATACTGGAATTCGGTCTTTCCGGCAGCGCCACCGCGATTGGGTGGTCAGCTTACTTGAATAATTTTATTGAAAATGCATTTGGTTGGCATATCCCGCAGGCGCTGCGTTCGCCGACAATTGTCTCGGGCACAAATGGAATGGAAATTCATTTGGCGCAAATCAATTTACCGCCAATTCTGCTTATTTTTATGTGCGGTGTTTTATTGCTGCGCGGCGCACGGGAATCGACGACGGTCAATTCAATCATGGTGCTCATTAAAATCGCCATCTTAATTTTCTTCGCCGTGATCGCAATCTCGGGCTTTGACGCGAATAATTTCACACCCTTTTTTAATACCGACAATAGCAAAGGTCACGCCGGGATGACCGGCGTAACGGCGGCAGCGGCAACGGTATTTTTCTCGTTTGTCGGTTTGGATACAGTAGCCACTGGCGGTGCCGAGGCCAAGAACCCGCGGCGTGATGTGCCGCGCGGCATTATCGGCGCCTTGGTCGTGGTAACGGTCTGCTATATGTTGGTGGCCATCACGGCACTTGGTGCGCAGGCGGCTGCGAAATTTGACGGACAAGAAGCAGGACTTGCAGTGATTCTGCAAAACGTCACGGGCAAGGTTTGGCCCGCCTTGGTGTTATCGGCAGGGGCGGTGATTTCGGTGTTCAGCGTGGCGCTTGCATCGCTGTACGGCCAAACGCGTATTTTGTATGCAGTAGCTTGTGATGGCTTGATTGGGCCAACGTTTAAGCGTGTCAGCCGCAATCGTAAAGTACCTGCTCATAACACGGTCATCGTTTGCTTTTTTGCCGCCTTAGTTGCGGGCACGGTGGATTCAACGTATCTGTGGGACATGGTGAGCTTGGGAACGCTTTGCGCGTTTGCGGTGGTATCAGCCGCGGTGCCACTGGTGCGGGGAAAGCGCTTTCATGTCAGCGCCGAAGAGGCCGCGAGCAGTGTGGCGAAACATGGCAAAGGTTTCCGTGTCCCGTTCGGTCCTTATTTCATTCCCGGTTTAAGTATTTTATCGTGCGTCTACATTATCAAAGATCTATCGGCAATTACTTTTGTGGTGTTTGGTGTGTGGATGGCGCTGGCGCTCGTGGGCTATTTTTTTTACGCGATCAACCATTCACACTTGGCGCAACCAGTTTCGCAAAACTGATAGTCCAAATGCCGGGTGGCCTAATTCCGACCGCTGGCTTTGGCATTGACTTCAGTGCGCGCCTAGGTAGTGACAAAACGAAGGCAATCAATTCAGGTGGGCTGGTACTTGCAAGTAGGCAGCAACTCGGCAATATCCTTGATGTCTGGGCTCACACAGGCCCATGAAATTCGACCTGCCTCGCTCGTGTTGCCAAGGTAGTGAAGCTGTTGTTCTAAGCTGCCTGTAGAACTTTGTGGGCTTATGAATTTGATACGAATGCGCAGCGACTGGCCGAATGGCTCAATACTGACACTGCGCAGCGTTTCGTTTTTATAACGCTCAGCCGGCGGCATGCCTATGGCTAACTGGTTGACCGGCCATTTTCCTTCACTTTGAAAATATTCAGCGGTCGCCATTTTCACCTCTTGGGAGATCATCACCGCTTCGCTTAATGCCTTGTCCCGTTTGCCCCGCTCGCTAAGCTCTTGTTGATATTGTCTGCTCGCATCCACCGCTTTATTGAGCGACTGTGTGATTTGCTGTGCGTCGGCTGTAGATTTTTCCGCACTGGAATTGACGTGCCCGAGTGATGTTTGTTGTTGCTTGGCTGCTGCGATGGTTTGTTCGACAGCGGCTTTTTCAATTGCGAGCTTGTTGCGCTGCTCCTGTAAATAAAGGCCGGCAGCCGTCATCATAATCGTCACTACGATTGCTGCTGCAAGGAAAACTTTGGACGCGCTGATGTTCAATTTAATTGCCTCTTTGTCTGATGGTCTTTTACTGTGCCTTGCTGGGACTTGCTTGTACTTGCTTGTACTTGCTTGTACTTGTTTTTGCTTGCGTGCTTGCCGTTGGAAACTGCGGCTGAATGCGGCTGAATACAGCCGAAGCGACTTTATGATACTTGTCCTATCGTCATATCTTATGATGCTAAAACATTAAATCAATTTATGCGTAATATTGTAATGATCATTCGCGGATATTTTGGCACGTGCGCCTTGCGCAGCAATGTTGGGTTCATTTTTGGAGGCGGCATTGAACATTAACTCAAGACTTATGAAGCCATGCTTGACCCATTCTTTGAATTTGTTTTCCTTGTCGTTCTGCTTGCTATTTTTCTTCTCGTTATTTTTGCCGTCTGCAATTTTAGCGCAATCGCTCATGCCCGAAACAGTCACCTTTAATAGTGCCGATGACAAGGTCAAGTTGATCGGGTTCATGTACCTGCCAGATGCAAAATTGTGGCCGGACGCACGACCCGCCGTGGTGATGCTGCATGGTCGCTCCGGCGTTTATAGCTCCAGTGCCAAGCAGTACGATGCCACCACGCTCGCCGCTCGCACAGTTCTGTGGGGTAAATTCTGGGCAGATCGTGGATATATCGGGCTCTACATCGATACATTCGGTCCACGCGGCTATTTCAAAGGCTTCGAAGCAGGTACTAATAACGGCAGCCGTCCGCGTGAGATCAACGAAATCACCGTGCGTCCTTTCGACGCGTACATGGGGCTTAAATACTTGCGCAGTCGCGCAGATGTGCAAAAAAATAATGTGTTCCTGCAGGGCTGGTCAAATGGCGGCAGCGCGGCATTATCAACGATGGCGCGCGGTAGCGTTGGATTTGAAAAACCTACGCCCGAAACCGGCTTCCGCGCTGCTATCGCTGTTTATCCCGCTTGCGCGCCAGTAAGCAAGCATTACGGTAGTCGGTATCAGTCCTATGCGCCGCTATTGCTACTAATTGGCACGGAAGATGAGGAGGTAAGCGTTGCCAAGTGTGAAAAACTGGTGGGCGACAGTCCCAGTTCAACATTGAGCAACGCGGATGGCAGCGATTTGATATTTGTCCGCTACATCGGCGCACAACATTCCTACGATACGCCGAGCAGCAAGCGCCAAGCGGTCGCGGCCAATGTTGCGGCCACTGAAGATACGAAACTGCGCGCGGAGGCATTTTTCAAAAAACATCTGGTGGTACCGTTTGAAAAGTAAACATCCTTGATGGGACGACTTTTTCGGCGGCATTTTGACTTGGGTGCCCCGCCAATGCTAGCGTTTCATTTTTTGTTCGTGGTGCCTACGATTGGAGTTCAGTATGTCAAAAGTGATTGCCTTTCTTGCTGACGGCACTTGGAATGGCTCCAACGTTGATCAGGACAACGACGGGCAGACAACGGCCACAAATGTCCTAAAGTTGTACCACAACCTCGCTGGAGATGACACGCTGGACTCTTGGCAGCTGCGGGGCGAGGGCGAGCGGGTGCTGATAAACGGGGCTAATCGCACGATCATACAACACGCCAAATATCTTCACGGTGTGGGCGATTCAGATAACGTCATTGAACGATTACTGGGCGGCGCGTTTGGGGCGGGCATTATTTCGCGCATCGTTCGCGGCTATACCTTCATTTGCCGCAATTATCAGCCGGGGGACAAGATTGTCATCGCTGGCTTTAGTCGCGGCGCCTACACGGCACGGGCATTGGCGGGCATGATTACCAAAGCCGGTGTAATGGATTATGCCAAGCTGAACATTGCGAGCAAAGAAGATGCCTATCGCTATGGCTTTTATGTCTGGGCGTATTATCGGCAGCAGCGCAACGCTAATCTTGCGCAAAAATTGATCAACAATTTATGGCTGCAAGTTCAGTCAGCGGGTTTTCAAGTTGGTGAAGAGCACATGATCCGTTATGTTCCCGTTGAAGCAGTTGGTGTGTGGGATACGGTGGGCTCGCTCGGTTTGCCGGTGTATCAAGAGGAAAACAAACGCGTTGATTTATTCCGCTTCGCCGACACGGCGTTAAACCCGCTCGTGAAATATGGCTTTCATGCGCTAGCCGTCGATGAGTTTCGCGCCGATTTTAACTACACGCCGTGGGATGCCAGGGCTTATGTTGAGCAACGCTGGTTTGTCGGGGGACACGGGGATGTGGGAGGAGGCTATGAACAGCCGCAGCTGTCTGATATTGCGCTTGGCTGGATGTCGCAACAGCTTGGCACTGTCGGGCTGCTTTACAACTCGCCACTGCCTATTTTGCCGCAGCCCGATTATCGGGGACAAATGCACGATGAATCACGAAATGGCGTGTTCGCGTTGGCCGCAAAAATTAAGCGCAGCATTACCGCTGACCAAGTGATCGATGAATCGGTGAATCAACGCCGACAGGATGCGGCAATGCAGTACGCGCCGAGCAACGTAAACGGATAAGGCATCGCTTTTTAGCACTATATTGGCGGCTGGCCAACGCCATTTATCGTAAACACCGCATCAGGTCTAGAGCTTGAGGCATTCTTCCTTATTTTTCGGTGTGGTTGGCGGCTTGGCTCGCATCTTAGTTTACGTCAATTGCGCCGCCACCTAGTCCGGTACTCTTGTCTTTCAATACCGGTGATCCAAAAAATTCAGGAGGATAAGATGACTGAGATGGTTAAAATGACACGCCGTATGATGCTTAAAAATACGCATGCGATGCTCTCCGGCAGCGCGTTGGCGGCGGTAGGTTCGCTCGGTCTCTTGGGCGGATGTGCCACGAACTCGGCTGGTGGCAACAGCAAAGATAACAGCAAAGGGGCAGCTTCCAACATGTCTAATTCATCCAACAAGAACACCATGCCAACACTGTTTAACATCGAAACCATCTCAATCCCAATCGTCGGCCAATCCGCACGCTTTCCGGTGCGTCGCATTTATTGTATTGGTCGCAATTACGCAGCCCACGCCCGCGAAATGGGCTCGGATCCGACACGTGAGCCGCCGTTCTTTTTTCAGAAGCCGACTGATGCCATTCAAAACGTGGCCGCCGGAACCGTTGCCGATCACCCATATCCGACACTCACGAAAAATTATCATTATGAGGTTGAGCTGGTGGCGGCAATCAACAAAGGGGGGCGGAACATCAGTGTCGAATCAGCACTTGACTATGTTTACGGCTATGCCTTGGGGCTCGATATGACGCGGCGTGATTTGCAGCGTGCGTTAGGTGATCAAAAGAAACCCTGGGAAATCGGTAAGAGCTTTGATCATTCTGCACCGGTTGGGCCGCTTCATCCGGCAACTGAAATCGGCAAATTTTATGAGGGGGCGATTTGGCTGAAAGTAAATGGTGAGATGAAGCAGAACGCGAATTTAAACCAAATGATATGGTCAGTCGCCGAGCAAATTGCCAAGCTGTCTGAAGCGTTCGAATTGTTCCCCGGCGATATTATTTATTCCGGCACGCCAGAAAATGTCGGGCCAGTCGTGAGGGGCGATGTGATCGAGTGTCATATTGATAAATTGCCCAATTTGTCGATCAAAATTGTGTGAGCCTGTGGCGGCGCTTCTGCAGCGCACATGGATGCGGATGTTTTACTTAAAGAGCCACATCACAACCAAGAAGGCGAAAATTTTTGTTCAGCGAAAAATTAACGCGGCCGACAAACCAATTACAGCACATGCCAACACCACTAACACCGCGACCGGCACCCAGGTAGCTGTTTCTACCTCGCTATCATCGTAGGGCGACAAGACAACGGTAGTATCGTCTCCGGGGCGGCGTTTGCCCGACGTTGATGTTGCAGTGCTGGTTGTCGCATCCAACGACCCCAATGAATCCACGGTGATTTTCTTCGATACGGGCGTACCCGAATCGCCGTCTATCAATTCTGGACCAAGGGTCAGGCTGGCAGGATCGTTACTGCGTCGGCCTTTGAGGCGCTCATCGGTAATGTCGCCCGCATAAGCACGCATTTTTTTCGTGTCGGAAATATATTGCGCAAACTGCGCCGTCTGGTTTGTGATGGCCGCAAGGCGCATCGTGGCATCAAAAGAATCAAATGTTTGGGCAAGCTTTAACGGCGGGGCCGCTTCGACGGCTTCATCGTTTTTCTGATAACGACCCATACCCGCGCCCAAACCTAGCGCTTCAAGATTGCCCGCCTTGGGTTGCGGCGGCGCACTCCTAGCGATCACTTCCGCGCGAGGCTTGCCGATTTGCATCTGCCTTTTGACTTCAGTCAGATCATGCGCAAATTCGGCCATCGTTTGATAGCGCTCATCGACCGTTTTGGCGAGCGCTTTGGCAACGATTAAATCGAGCATCGCCGGTACCTCGGGATTAAGCGCGGAGGGATTCGGCGGCGGGTGATTGACGGTTGCGTACATAATCGCGTTGACGTTGTCGCCATCAAATGGTGGTACACCGGTAAGCGTTTCGTAGAGCACAACGCCCAACGAAAAAATATCGGTGCGGTGATCTAGTGTTCGGCCAATCACTTGCTCGGGCGACATATAGCGGGGGCTGCCGAGAATCAAACCGGTCATCGTTTTAACGGCCGAGGCAGTCATGCGAGCAATGCCGAAATCGGTGATCTTGACGAGACCGCCGCGCACAATCATGATATTTGACGGTTTCACGTCGCGGTGGATGATTTCATTTTCATGTGCAACCGCAAGCCCCAATGCAGACTGCGCGATCCAATCCACGACCGACGATACTTTGGGACGTTCACCCTCGGCTAGGATATCTTTTAGCTCCTTGCCCTCTAGAAACTCCATCGCCATATAGGCCATGTTTTCATTTCGTCCCACATCATAAATGGTAACGATGTTGGGATGATTTAAGCGCCCGGCAGCTTTAATCTCTTGCTGGAACCGTGCTTCGTATTCGGTTAAGTCGTCTTTGTTGAGCGATAAATTGACGGTCTTGATCGCTACCGTCCGATCAATCATCGGATCGACAGCCTTGTAGACCACACCCATGGCGCCTTGGCCAATGATGGAAAGTATTTTGTAGCGACCCAGCGTTTCAATCATGGCGGCAAAATTTTATTTCTTTGGCGGAGTTGGCGGCGTTGTGGGAGCGGACTTTGATACCGCCGCTGCGGCAGCGGCTTTTTGTTTAATTTTAACGGTTCTAAAGGACGGTCCCCAAGAAGGGTGTCCCGCTTCTGCGGGCTCAAGGTCAAAGTCAGGCTTCAGAAGCAATAATTTCTCAAATTCAGCGCGGCATAGGCTCGGACGGTTACTCAGGCAATAGCTGAATGCCATAAATTTAGTTACGCGAATTTTATCCTCATCGGTAACGCTTTCTTTAAGCGCGTCTTGATACGATTTAATCGCTTTGTTGTAATCGGCGGCATCGTAAGCCGTCGTGGCCTCGACGATCAGCTTCTCTGCCGCAGTCAATGGCTTCGGTGGCAGCTGAAGACTGCGTCCGGATTTACGGATATCAATTTCCGTTTTTAGCTGGCGAAACACCGGACCCCAGGTCGGATGGCCAGCCTCGGCGGGCGTCAGTTCAAATTTGGCGTCAAGCGCAAAGGCTTTCTCAAACTCTTCTTTGCAGGCCGCCTCGCGGCCACTCACACAGTGCATGAATGCCATATGTTTGCGCGCTGTAATTTGTTGGGTTGGGTTGAGCAATCCGGTATCGAGGGCGAGTAAAAAGCTGCGCACTGACTCATCATACGTGCCGGCATCGTAGCGCTTGAGGCCATCCGCAAGATGCGCCTGTGCACGCTCAAGTCTTTGTTGCCTGACGAGGTCTTCTGCGGCAGGGGCGTTTGCAACCGGCTTCGGCGGCACGACGCACCCGGAAATCGACAATGCGGCGAAAACAGCAAAAAATATACCAGCAACGTGTCCAGTAGGACGCTTCAACAACATTGCAAAAAAGGTAGCAAACGGCAGGTGGCGGACGGAGCGATTAATCATTTGAACGAAACCTAGTTTGCGATTCACGGATATCAGTGAGACAGTGACAATAACAACAGTATGCCTACTATACGCAAAGGTACGCAAACCTAGCCAAAAAACATAAAGAAATGGCACTCCCTGCAAGGCAAACAAGAAGTTATTGGAACCGGTGTTTGATCGGCGTTTCTTCTTTGGATTTTACTTCGATGCTGGTCGTCAACGGCGTGAACGTCGAGTTTTTAACTTCAATTTTATATTTGCCCGGTTGCAATTTAATGTGTTTTAGCGGCGGTGAAACGCCAACCGATTTGCCATTGACTAAAATTTCACCCCAAGGCTGAATATTAAATAAAACGGTCCCAGACGCTGGTTTGAGCGCTTCTATTTTACCGGGATCAGCTTTGCCAGTTTTTGCGCTATCTGCTGGCTTTCCTGCCACTGCGGGCGCCGCACTATCGAGCGCGCCCACAGTTGGCAAAACAGAGACGGTTGTCGGCGCCGATGCTGGCGGCGCTGATTGCGCCATGGTGGCGTTAGCGGTCGGATCGCGACCAGTCTGGGTTGTTGATATTGCAGACCCGTCAGCTGGTTTCGACGGGTCAGTGACGGCTGCCAACGTTCCTGGCGCTACGTCAGTTTTGCCAAGGTCATTCTTGGTATTGGCAGCATTCGTTTGCAGTGTCGGTGACCCGGCAGGCTTATCAAGGGATTTGCCAGCTTCACTCATCGGGGGAGATGACGCTGGATTTGGTTTTTTCATGACTAACGCGACTACCAGGGCCAACACTACAGCGGTCAGAATGCCGCCTACGGTCATGCGCTTTTTTCGATCCTGCAAAAATGTGACGAGTCCGCCACTGCCGCCACTTTCGTACCATTGCGACCCATGGTCCGAGGCGTCGCTTCCACGGACGCCAGCGGATAGACTAACCTGCGCAGCTTTGAGTTTCGTATTCGTATTGGTGGTTGCCGCCCGATCAACCATGCCGGCCTTGGCTTGATTAAAAGCGGCAGCGGATTCGCCGACAATATAAATTTCATGCTCGCGGACATGTTTGTCCGTGCGGGAGCCCTCGTAGTGAAAAAGTTTCGCGTATTCCTCAGAAATAACCGACACCACATCATAGTAAGAACGCGAGACCACGATCTGCGTAGGCTGGGCGAAGCTCATGATGCGTTGCGCAACATTAATGCCGTCACCCACAATATTGGGTTGGCCGTTGATGTCGCGAATTAGTTTGACCGGTCCCAAATTGATGCCGATTCGTAATCCGAGTTCACTAGCAATCGTGACTTCATCGGCGTCAATCAATGCGCGTTGCAAAAAATCACGCATGTGCATCGTAACAAAGAGTGCGTCTTCAGGATCTCCCAAAAAACTGATCGCTGCGCCATCGCCGGTGTCAAGGATGATCCGTTGGTCAATGGCAACATCTTTCAGCGCTTCCGATAGCAACATCGTGAAGCGATCTTTCATCATGATTTGTTCGGAAACGGATTTTTTCGAATATCCAACAATATCGACAAAGCATACGCTGCCGATAAAAGTCCGATTTCCTTGATCTAGTTTATCGTTCAAAATGTTCCGTCGTTTATTGTCTGTGCGTCTATACGTTGAGAGCTTCTGTTAGTGCAATACTTGCACTGGCGCGATTGGTGGTCTTCAGCAGCTAACGATACATGTTTAGCTGTGCACGTTTGCAGATCCCGATGGATGCAAAATAATTCTCAAAGACTAAAAGTGCGTCTTCTGATAACCGATTTTTGTCTATTATCAGTAGTTTACCGAAATCTGATGACAATTCGCTACATATTACAGCGCGTCAAGCGGCTTAAGCAGATTAAGCGTCACTTAGGCGTCCCCTAATCGCGGCAGGCGGCGACAGTAACGCGGGGGAGCTGCCTAAGGATAGCGGTTAGGGCGTGTTTCCCGGCTCGGCCATGAGATACAAAAATGCGTTTGCGAGACTTGCCGGGCTAGGAAGCTGTGATGTGAGCTCGCCGGGATGGCTTTTGTGGCGCATGGGGCTTGATACTGGCCCCGGTACGTAGAGATGAAATCGAACAATATTTGGGCCAAACATTTCTGCCTGCCAAATATCAACGACTGATTGCAACGCTCCCTTGGCGACGGCAAATGGCCCCCAATAGGCGGTGCCGGGGCGCATTGCGGTGGCGGCGTGCGATTCTGACAAAAAGATGATGTTGGCCCCATGCTGCAAATTTGTTGCCTTGGGCGGCATCGCCAGCAGCGGCATACACGCTTTGGTCAGTGCAACCGGAACCGCTAAATTAACGGTGAGCTGTTTCTGCCAAACCTCTAACCCTTGTAAGGCCAGCGGCATCAATGGTGAGAAATGCGACGCGCCATGAAAAATGCCATCCAAGCGTCCGAACGTGCCGCGTATCGTTTCGGCAAAACCGTCCAAATCTGATTGTGTGGCCTTGAGATAATCTAGCGCCATGATGGCAGGCTTGGGATAGCCTTGCGACTCAATTTCGTCGTAAACAGCTTCGAGCTTTGGCATATCGCGTCCATGCAAAATAACGGTTGCGCCATGAGCGGCGTAGGCCATGGCTGCGGCTCGCCCCAAACTGTGAGGTTGACTCGCACCGGTGACGAGTATTACGCGGTCCTGTAAAAAGTCGGTTGGCGGCTGATAGTTTGACGGCATTGCGTGCATATTGGGATGTCGTAGAAAGTTGGTTCGTAAAATGATTTGGTATGCATTTTGTCGTAGGTCTCGGAGGATATTGGCGCAGGCGCTACATGTCGGCGTGGACTATATCGGCTGCGTGGCAGCCGTTGCGAACGGCAGCTTCTAACGTCGCCGGATAATCGCAAGCTACGTAATCGCCCGCCAGCACCAAGCCTCGCGCGGCTGTTTCAGAAGCCGGCCGCGTCAGGTTGGGTGTACACGCGAAGGTGGCGCGTTTTTCATGGACAACTTTATGCCAAAGTGGGGCAGGCAAATTGGGAAGCCAATCTCGTAATTCACGCAACGCAACAGTTGCAATTTCATCTAACGACCATCGTTCATGCATGCCAGATGCCGACACGACGCCCGCATAAACGCCAATGTTCCCATTCTGGTTGCTCAAGGCTTCCCGGTCAAAAAACCATTGCACCATGCCATTGGTGCGGCCGAGCATTGACCTTGGCATCAGAATAGTTGAGGATGTATTTTGCGGCGGAAAAGCGAGGTAAATCGTGGTGATCGGCTCGTATTGGAAATGGTCAACCGCGTTTGAAAAAATAGCTTGAATCTCACTGTCCAAACTCGCGAATGAGCCCAGCTGGTGCGGCGCCACGGCCAATATGATGTGTGAAAATGTTTCACGTACTTCAGGTTGCGCATCACTTCCTGCGCCATAAATGATGTCGAAGCCAGCGTCGGCCTTCTCAATTGCGGTGACGCGCACGCCGGACTTTACCGTTGCACCTTTCCCCGCCAACCAATGCGCGGCGGGATCGGGGAAAAGCTGCGACAGGTCGACCTTTGGAAAAATCAAATCGCTTGCTGCGCGACCTGCCGCCAAGGCGTCGCGCAGGACATTGGCAAACACTTGCGCTGAAGCCGTTGCCAGCGGCGTGTTCAGAGCAGAAATGGTCAATGGCTGCCACAGAAACTGGATGAGTTTGGTGGGCTGCTGGTGCGTGCGTAAAAACTCCGCGACACTCATCCTCGCATCCACTTTGAATCTGGATTTTTTAAGCGCTCGTAGAAGACGAATTGCCGCCAAGCGTTCTGCCCAGTTAAGCCCCTTCGCTGACAGCAATCCCGCTGCCATGTGTAGCGGAGCGGGAAGCGTCGGCGTGCTGAGTGCAAATGCAGTCGGCGCGCCGGCAGTCGGCCATGCAAACGTCAGATTCAGCGGAACCCGATCAAAGGCGGTATCGGGTACGCCAACCAAGGCCATCAAACGCAGCAATTCCGTATAGGCGCCCGACAAAATATGTTGGCCGTTATCAAGCGCTGCGCCTTTGTACGTAATGCGTCTGGCGCGACCGCCAAGGGTTTTGGCGGCCTCAAAGACGGTACAGATCTGACCTGATTCGGCTAATTTCACTGCTGCCGCCATGCCAGCATAACCGCCACCAATGATTGCGACGGATTTTGCCTCCCTCAAATATTTTTTCAATTCAACACCGTTGTTGGCAGCCGATCACGCAAACACCCAAGTTTTCCATGCAATCCAAAGCTTGCGCAGCGGGGTGAGGGAGGTGCGCTGGCTCAATACCTTGAAGCCATCGCGCTCCAATTCATTAAGTAATGTGCTGTAAATAGCCGACATAATAAGCCCGGGCCTTTGCGGACGGCGATCTTCAGGCATTAATGCCTCAAACGCCGCGCCATAGAAGGACTTAGCCCGATCAGCTTGGTGCGCCATGAGTTGCTCGAAGGCAGGGGAATGTTTGCAATCAAGAATATCGGCATTGGTGACGCCAAACTTGGCCAAATCTTCCTGCGGCAGATAAATTCGATCCCGCCGCGCATCTTCGCCGACATCGCGAATGATGTTGGTCAACTGAAACGCCAGCCCTAGGTTTTCGGCGTAGACGAGGGTTTTTGGGTTAGAAAAGCCAAAAATACTTGCCGATAATTGCCCAACAACACCAGCGACCCGGTGGCAGTAAAGCCGGAGTGATTCGAAATCCTGATAGCGCCGGCGCGACAAATCCATCTCCATACCGTCGATAATTTCATTCAGTCGCAATGCATCAACGCCAAATTGTTTGGTTGCAGGTGCGAGCGCTTTGGTCACCGGATGCGTTGGATGTCCCGCAAACAAATTCGCCACTTCAGCGCGCCACCAGCCCAACTTGGCGCGGGCAACGTTGACATCTTCAACCTCGTCGGCGATGTCGTCTACCTCGCGGCAGTAGGCATACAGTGCCGTAATCGCGCGGCGCCTATCCGAGGGCAGAAATCGGAAGCTGTAATAAAAGCTGGAACCGGATTGTGCCGCTTTATTTTGGCAGTATTGGTCAGGGGTCATCGGAAATATTGGTTGACAAAATAAAGCGAGCGCTCGGTTTTTGGAGTGCCGACTTTATGTTTTTGTTTGTAGCGGCGGTATTGGTCAGGGGTCATCGTTTCGATCTTTTTAAAGCGGCAGTAAAGCACGCGGCGCCGCCTTCAGCCAATCCCATTTATTCAGTTTGGGGCGATGGCGAAATATATCGCCATCGGCAGCATCTATTTTATCCAGAATCGTCGCGCCGCCCGCAATGATGATGCGCAACTCCGCCGCCATGCGCCCACGTAGTACGCGCCCGAGCGGCTTACCTTCTTGCAGCATTTGACGGGCCCGTTGGCACTGGAAGCGCATCATATTTTGCCAAGCGGTATTTGTGTTGCAATTCGCGATATCGGCATCACTCAAGCCAAACTGTTGTAGTTCGTCCTGCGGCAAATAAACGCGTCCACCGTCGTTTTTCTGCCAATCAACTGCCACATCTTGCCAATGGTTGATCAGCTGTAACGCAGAGCAAATTTGATCACTCATCAGCAAATTTTCAGGCGTTGCCGCATGATTAAGATGCAGCAACAGCCTGCCGATCGGATCAGCCGAGCGTCGGCAATAATCGATTAGTTCGGCGAAATTTGCATAGCGTGTTTTTGTAACATCCTGTTTGAACGCATCGAGCAGATCGTGGAATAGCTTCATCGGCAATTGATTTTCGCGAATGACCTTGCCCAACGACAAAAACATCGGCGCATTGGTATCGGCATTCGCGGCAATCGCGTCCAATTCAAGGCTGTAACCGTCGAGCAACTGAATCCGCTCGGAAGGCAGTAGATCGCCTTCATCGGCGAAGTCGTCCGCCGACCGGGCAAAATGGTAGATCACTTCGATAGGATGCCGAAGTCGTGGAGGCAGTAGCCAGGATGCAACCGGAAAATTTTCGTAATGGTCAACGGGCACGGGTGGTTACTTATGGTGGCTCAGGGTTATTTTTCGTTATGACGGTCGCGAAACTGTTTAGAGGCCGATCGTCACAACGTCGCCTTGGGTATTCTTGACACTTTCTGCGGCTTTCTAGGCAGAGCTGTTAATTATAGTTGTGAAATCAAACACTTTTTTCTGGATTGTCGAATAAAAAGTCATGCTGCAATACGCGAAGGTAGATTGTTTACGGTAAAATCCCGAATATGCGAGTGTGGCGGAATTGGTAGACGCACTGGATTTAGGTTCCAGCGCCGTAAGGCGTGGGGGTTCGAGTCCCTTCTCTCGCACCAAATGGTGCAAACATTGATACATCAGCTGTAAACCAATGGTCAAAATACATTTCGCATTGCGTCATGCGATCTTTACGAGGCCATTGTCGTCTGCCGCGCTTCTACTGCGCTCGTTCGGGTTGGCAAAAAATTGTCGGTTCGGTGCGAATTTTTTCATAACATTCTGAAATATCCAGTACGTATCAAAAACGCTTGCAAGTGGTCAATCAGTGACTGCAGTTAGCTTTTAAACACGAATCAATCGAAACGGGAAACACTATGCAAGCACAGGCCACTACTTCTAACCTCCCCAGCACGACTGTTGTCAACAAACTTGAACGCAATCTGACTCTCTCGTTGCCTGCCGTCGATGTCGAATCCGAAATCACATCGCGCCTAAAGCATATTGCTCGCACGGCCAAAATGCCGGGCTTCCGCCCTGGCAAGGTGCCGTTCAACATTGTGGCCAATCAATATGGCTATCAAGTTCGTCAAGAGGTGATGTCAGATGCAGTGCAAAAGACATTTGCTGATGAGGTCAATAAGCAGCAATTGAGGGTGGCTGGTTATCCGCGTTTCGCGCCTGCCAACACTGGCGATGCCGCTGACAAATTTGAATTCACAGCGAGTTTCGAGGTTTACCCAGAAGTCTCAATGGGCGCACTGGCTGGTAAAAAGCTGGAAAAACCAACCGCCACTGTGGGCGACGCAGAAGTTGACAACACCCTCGATACGCTTCGTAAGCAGCGGGCTACGCACGACAAAGTAGATCGCGCAGCTGAAAACGGCGATTTCTTGGTTGTTGACTTTGTCGGCAAATTGGACGGCGAGCCGTTCAAAGGTGGCGACGCGCAAAATTTCGGAATCGTGCTTGGTGAGGGGCGCATGTTGCCCGATTTTGAAGCGGCACTAATGGGCATGAAGGGTGCAGACACCAAAACCTTCGACTTAACATTTCCGGCAGATTATCAGGTCGAATTAGCAGGCAAAACCGTGCAGTTCACGGTCACCCTCAAGGTTGTTAATGCCCCAAAGTTGCCGGAAATTGATGCTGAATTTGCAAAATCATTGGGCGTTTTGGATGGCGACATCGCCAAAATGCGTGAGGAAATCAAAGCAAATTTGGAGCGTGAGTTGAAAAAGCGAATTCAGACCAAAACTAAAGATCAGGTGATGGCTGCGTTAATGGATGTCGCGACGTTGGATTTGCCGCGGGCCTTAGTGGACGCCGAGATTGGCCGTTTGCAAGAGCAAGCAGTGCAAGATTTGCAAGCGCGCGGCATGACCACCAAAGATCTGCAATTGCCCGCTGAATTGTTTATTGAACGCGCAGAACAGCGCGTCAAACTTGGCCTCATCTTGAATGAAGTCGTCAAGAAAAATGAACTTAAAGCGACTCCTGCCCAGATCCGCACCGTTGTCGAAGAGCATGCCGAAAGTTTTGAAGATCCGCAGCAAATGGTTCGCTGGTATTACAACGATGCGCAGCGTTTGCAAGAAGTTGAAGGCATGGTTCTTGAAGATAACGTGGTGGAGTGGGCGGCGAAATCCATGGATGTCAGTACGGTGACGAAAACATTTGATGAGATTATGGAAATAGTACGTAAATAAGGAAAAGCATGAAAAATTTTAACGAATATCAATCCCGCGCCTATGACTTGACTGGTATGGCTGCCGGGCATCGTGATGATTACGCCGGCATGGGTTACACGCCCGCCACGGGCTTGGGTTATGTACCGATGGTCATTGAACAATCGGGCCGCGGGGAGCGAGCGTTCGACATTTACTCGCGCTTGCTCAAAGACCGCGTCGTGTTTTTGGTCGGCGAAGTTAACGACATGATGGCGAACGTCATCGTCGCTCAATTCTTGTTTTTGGAAAGCGAGAATCCGGACAAAGATATTTCGCTGTACATCAATTCACCCGGTGGTTCTGTCTCGGCTGGATTGGCGATTTACGACACGATGCAGTTTATCAAATCCGATGTCTCAACGATGTGTACCGGTTTTGCCGCCAGCATGGGCGCCTTCCTACTTTGCGCTGGCGCTAAAGGCAAACGCGTTTCGCTGCCCAACGCGCGCATCATGATCCATCAGCCATCCGGCGGGTTCCGCGGCCAAGCTTCAGATATCGCGATCCATGCCCGCGAAACTCTATTCGTAAAGCAGCGCCTAAATGAGATCATGGCGAAGCATACCGGGCAACCGATTGAAGTAATAGAGCGTGATACTGACCGCGATAATTTCTTGTCCTCAGAAGAGGCAATGAAATACGGTATCATCGATAAGGTATTGGAAAATCGTAGTCAGATGTAGCGAATTATTGTCGCCCAACAGAGACAAAATCAGCGGCAGGCAGAGAAGCAAAAATCAGTAGAAATATGCGCTATGGTGCGCGGCAGTTGGCGGCTTGCAGGTGAATTTTTCATTGCGCCACCAATGTTCAATTGAGGTCGGTAATGAGCGAGAAAGTTGGCGAAAAACTGCTGTACTGTTCCTTCTGTGGCAAAAGCCAGCATGAAGTGCGTAAGCTGATTGCAGGGCCATCGGTATTTATTTGTGACGAGTGCATCGATCTGTGCAACGACATCATTCGCGAAGAAGCGCAAGCTGACCCGAATGCTAAAACAAGCAAAAATGATCTTCCAACACCGCAAGAAATTTGCGACATTCTCGATCAATACGT
>JANYBL010000101.1 GCA_025360815.1 Burkholderiales bacterium | reverse complement strand
ACACACTGGCCGGTATCGAGTTCGGTCGCGCCGCCGTCTGCCGCTCGCGCAGGTAGCCCTCGTGCGCGGCTAGCTTGGTGGCGCGCTTGACCTTGCGTTCATATTTCGGCACAGCTTCCAGCGCCAGGTGCCGCCGCACCGTGTTTACCGCACACCCCACCTCGGCGGCGATCCGCCTCAAACTGAACCCATGCTTGCTCAATAACTGAATTTCCACATACACCTCGTTGGGTTTCAAGACCGCTCCGAAAAGCAGCCATCATCTCAAAACGGTGTGTCAGTTTTCAATCGCTGCTGTGTATCAGTTTACAACCGCTGCTGACATCATCTACCCAGCGTGCCTTTGCGAGCCGCGATGTCAAACGTTGACGTGGTAGAAAAATTTTGTCGAGAAGTAAAATGATGTCGGTTTCACTTTCGTTTTGCAATGCGCTTGAATTTTCTCGTTGAGATTTTTTAGCCGCGTCAAACGGCTCCGGATTCGTTGATGCCGAACGGCTTAGCCGTTGAAATTTGTCTTGCCGCTTACATGCCAAGCCAGCATTGGCATGGCAGTTGGATGCAGATATATGCACCCTGCGGTTAGCGGTAACGCAGCGTGGATTTACAATACTTACTGTTTTCGGCATTTACGCGAAAACATTATCCGTATTGCACCTGTTACATGACGTTAGATGACGTTACATCATGTTGCGCGAACCGCCAAAAGCCAACATCACCCAATCGGCAAATACAAATTGACGCAAGTCCCGCCGCCTTGCAGTGCCATCAATTGAACTTCGCCGCCTAATTTTGCGGCACGGTTTTTCATGTTGTCGATGCCGCGGCCAGCGTATTTTTCGTCAATTGGTTTTTTGTTTGCGTTGCTGCCAAGCATGTCATTGCCGAATGCTGGGCTGACCCCAACTCCATCATCGGTAATGCGCACCAACACCCGGCTGCTCGCTCGATCAATGCCAGTGGAAATGGTGATCCGTTTGGCGCCCGAATGTTTCAGCGTGTTCGTGAACGCTTCCTGCACAATGCGCAGCACGCTGCGGATGTTTCCGGGATCGAGATAAGTCAGCGGTGGCAGGTCATTGACTGCCCATTCGAGCGAGATGCGGGCGGCATTAAGGCGTGGCTCCAGCCGGTAGCGCAGGTTGCCCAGCACCACCAGCAAATCACGTTCCACCGGCTCCAATGAATCAATGGTGAGCTTGAGTTCATCAATACAATCCGCCAACACCTCGGTCATGTCTTTGTGGGACAGCGAGCCCATTCGCGCCAGGGCAAGCGTGGACATGAGGTGCGAGCCGATGCCGTCGTGCATATCGCGCATCAGCCGTTGGCGCTCCTCTGCGGTGGCGCGCTGCTGATCCAGCTCTCGCGAGCGTTCGTAGCTTTGTTGCAACTGCGATTCGCGTTCGGAAACGCGCCTCGCCAAATCGGCGTTCAGCGATTCATAGCTTGAGAGTGTTGAGACGAATCGCTTGACCAATAGTGCGGCGACAGCGAACAAAATCATCGGCAGCCCAAGTGGCAGCAGATATAGCCGGTCAAACCCTAATCGTTCTTGGTAAGCCAGAGTGTCATGCACGCCGAGCGCGCCATTGAGGATGAGTGCGGTCAATAAAATAATGTTTTCAATCGAACGCTGGCGTGTAAGGGCGTAGGCGAGCGCCAGCAGCAAAAAAGGTGAAGCAGCCGTGAGCGCCAAATAAACCACCATCGTGGTTTGCCCATAAAATTGCGGCGCGGCAAAAGGCATGATGAACAAAACGATCGTTGAAATAACGCAAAAGATGAACAAACCGCTTTCGATACGCGGCACGGAAAAATTTGCAAATCGAAACGAAAATTGCATCTGAAACAGCGTCAGCCATGCCAGTGAAGGAACCGCCGTCAACAGGAGCCAGTCGGGTGTTGTGCGTAGGTAATAGTGAATCAGCCGGATGACCGCGACCACCGCCATCAACGCAAAGTAGAGAAACATTTTCTCGCTGCGTCGCCTGGCCCAAATGGCCAGCGAAAAAATCGACATCATTACCAGCAGGCCGGTAATAATTTGCGGCGCGGTTGTTTGAATCAAATAACGCCGCTGATAAAATTCATTCAGTGCATCAGAATCGCCCAAGTAAACTTTGGATATGCCGGCACGGGGGAAGCCGTCAGTGTGCAAGCGGATTAGCAGTTCGTTTTCCCCTGCTTTAAACAGGCTCGGTGGTACCAAAAAAAATTGTGCACGGTTCCACGCGTTATCGGGTTTGGGTGCCAAACGGCCGCTTACCGCGAAAGAGGAACCGTTTAAAAATACCTCGATGTTGTTGGTGATGCGTGGGATATAAATCGCCCGCTGCGCGGCGGTTTTGCCATCGTGCTGCGCGCCAGTATGCGAAAAGCGAAAGCGATACCAGCCGAGCCCCGCGCGGCGGTCACGTTTGGCAATACTCCAGCTGTCCGGTAAGGCAACGCTTTGCCAATTCGTATTAGCTGGCGGCAATAGCGATTCGCTTTGAACAAAGTCAGCTTTATCGAACAGCGCATAAGCACGAAAATCAGCATGATGCGGGTCGGCCGCTGCTGTAGTCGGGGCGTCCGGTACTGGTTCAGCCATGGCGAGACATGACCAAACGAGCGAACCAGAAAGTGCTGCGCCGAGGAGCAGCAGACTAAACGATTGCGCAATGGCGTTCATTTGACGCGTCGTGATGAAGCCGATGATGGCGGAGCGTTTAATGCACCCCTTAAAGCGTGCGAATAAGGCCCATCCGATTTGCTTCAAACACAGCCTCTCCACGCGAATGCACCGCAAGTTTTCGATATATTTTTTTAACATGGCTGGTGACCGTATGCGGCGAAATTCCCATTAGTTTACCCATCTCAGGGTAGTTAAAGCCTTTCGAGGCCAACAACAAAATCTCACGCTCCCGTGACGATAGCGCAATTTCCGAATCGCCTACAGCCGCGTCGGCTTCGGTTTCGGCAACACCGGCCCGGCGCTCAAGCGGTAAAATTGAAGGCGGCACATCGATATCGGCATGAAAACGCTTCAGCAACCGCCTTGCAATAATCGGGCTTATTGGTGAGCCGCCGGCAATGAGCTCACGAATACCTTCCAAGAAATTTTCCTCCGAGGCATCTTTTAGCAAATAACCGGATGCGCCCGCCTCGATCGAGGCCAGAACATGTTCTTCGTCACCAAAAACGGTAACAACCATGGATTCACAAGTGGGCAATGTTTTGGTTGCATGCTGGATTACGCTGATGCCCGAAATATCGGGCAGGCCCAAATCGACCAACAGCACATCGGGCTTGCGCAGCTCAAGCATTGCCATGCCTTCCCCACCCGTGCCAACACTGGCTACGACCTCAAATGCGGGGTCCCGCGCCAAAATCGCGGCATAGCGCCTCCGGAACGCCACATCGTCTTCAACAATCAATACGCGTGTCATGAATACTTTTCGGTTTCTTTAATTATTTGAACTTGTTTACGCACCAGATTAGTTACTACCGTGTGCACTGACATATTAAGACCCACTGCTGTTTTCTACGCCATCCCCCGTTCGTGGGATTAAGCGGCTGATTTGGCAAAATCTTCGTCAATTATTGTGATTTTTACCAATGCGGCGGTTTAAATACAAGTCCGAAGCTCGCGCATGGCCCCAGTCGGCGGGCGAGGCAAGGTAAGTAGTGCGAGCCGCCAAAAGGTTCAAAGCAAGGGACGAGATCGCAAGAAAACATGTAAAAGGCCGTCAGAAACGACGGCCTTTTCTTTTACATGGTCAATATGAATATTGAGGAACAACCTAAGGCTAGAAATTAATCGAGCTTAATGCCCTTTTTCACAACAATTGCCTTCATCTTGTCGTATTCCGCTTTGATGTCGCTGGTGAATTCGGCTGGCGAGTTGCCGACCGGATCGGCGCCTTGCAGCGCTAATTTTTCTTTGGTGGCAGGATTATTAACGGCTTTGACCGAGGCGGCGTGGAGCTTTTCCACAATGTCCTTCGGCGTCTTTGCGGGGACCACCAAGCCATACCAAGCTCGATCGTTCACTTCGGGCATGCCTAACTCGGCAAAAGTTGGGATCGTCGGGTACGCGGGCAAGCGCTTGGGTGAAGCCACCGCCAGGAGGCGCATGCCGCCTGCATCGATCTGCGCTTTGGATGATGGCAAGTTGTCAAAAATGACCGGCACCTGCCCGCCGATGACGTCAATCACCGCTGGTCCCGCGCCTTTGTACGGAATATGCACCATATCGGTATTGGTGGCCGCCATAAAAAGCTCGCCCATCATGTGGCCGATCCCGGCCGTACCGGACGTGGCAAATGAATACTTGCCGGGATTTTTTTTCAGCAACGCCACGAACTCTTTGAAATCCTTGGCAGGCACCGAGGGATGCACCGCCAGGATGTTAGGCACAGCAACAAACTTTGTCACGGCGATGAGATCGGTAAAGTTATTGTACGGAATGCGTGGATTTGCAGCGGGATTCACGGCCATCGTTGATACCGTCGCCACGCCGAGGGTATAGCCATCCGGCGCTGATTTTGCCACCGCATCGGCACCAACCGAGCCACCACCACCGGAACGATTTTCCACAATCACCTGCTGCCCCAGTTCTTTGGACAATTGATCGGCGACGATGCGCGCCACGATGTCAGTGGTGCCGGCGGGTGCGAAGGGCACGATTAACTTAACGACTTTGTTGGGATATTGTGCGCAGACGGTGCCCGATAGCAATGCTAGCGCTACGCCACATCCAATGCCGAATGCGGTAAAAGTTTTACGAAACATGCTGCTCTCCTGTTTACAATTTTGTAAAGATTCATTTTTGATTCTGCGTTGCTGCTGCATAGATTACACCATCGCCACGACTTGATTTATCGGGAATGCTTGATGGATGTGATTTTACAGCTACGGCAATAATACGGTGGAGCCAGTGGTATTTCGCGCTTCTAAATCACGATGTGCTTGTGCGGCTTCTCTGAGTGGATAGGTTTGGTTCACTTCAATCTTCACCACGCCACGCCCGACGACATCAAAGAGCTCATTCGCCGTGGCCACCAGGTCGTCGCGTGTGGCGACATAGGTATCGAGCGTAGGACGGGTTACGAACAGCGAACCTTTTGCTGCCAACATGCCTAGGTCAAATGGCGCCACCGCGCCCGATGCATTGCCGAATAGCGCCACGGTCCCGAGTGGGCGTACACAATCGAGCGATTTTAAAAACGTGTCGTGACCAACACCATCGTAAACCACATTGCATTTTTTACCATCCGTGATCTCAGCCACCCGGGCGACAAAATCTTCGGTCGAATAATTGATCGCATGATCACAGCCATTGGCGCGGGCAAGTTTCGCTTTTTCTGCCGAGCCGACCGTGCCGATCACCGTTGCGCCCAAATGCTTTGCCCATTGGCACAACATCAAGCCCACACCGCCCGCAGCAGCATGGAATAAAATCGTATCGCCCGGTTTGACGCGGTAGGTGCGTCGAATCAAATATTGCGCGGTCATACCCTTGAGCATCATTGAGGCCGCTTGTTGGTCGGAAACATTGTCGGGAATTTTCACCACGCGCTGGGCGGGCATGATCCGCAGCGCAGCATAGGAGCCGATGGGCGACGATGCGTAGGTCACGCGATCACCAACTTTCAAATCCTGCACATCGCGCCCCACTACCTCCACGACGCCCGCACCCTCGCGGCCAATCACCGACGGTAGCGGAATTTTATAGAGCCCCGAACGGTGATAAGTATCGATGTAGTTCAAACCAACTGCAGTTTGCCTAATGCGAATCTCCCCTGAACCGGGGGCGGCGACTTCCAATTCTTCCCACCGCATCACTTCTGGGCCGCCGTGCTCGTGGATGCGGATCGCGTGGGTGGTCTCTGAGCTTGTCATGTTGGGTTCCTTTGTTCGCTGATAAATGATTCGAGTAAGTCTAATTTCGCTTGGTGGATCGCATTGGCAACGGTGTTGCCTGCTGTGGCCGATTGCTTTTCATTGTTTGCCATCGCGTATTTTGCAACGGAGCCTTGGTCCAGTGCCTGCAAGCGCGTCATTGCGTCCTTTAAATATTTCTGCCGCAAATAATATTGCTGCTGCAAATCGGGCTGCAAGCGAGAGGGTCCGGATACATCTGGCGGTCTTTTGCTCATCTGGTCGACGGGCGGCCCGGACAAATTCAGGCACCAACAAACATCGAGCAATTGCACGAACCGCGCGGGACGGCGCAACGCATCGGTGTGGTCGAACATGCTGAGAAGTTGCCTCGCATCGAGGCGCAACGCATCGCCTACATCACAATGCCACTTTGCCGCCAATACCGCCAGATCGCGGCAGTCACCCGGCACCCGTAAGCGTTCACACAGTACTTCCAGCGGGTGTGTATTGATCATTTGATGATGTGGTTTCATCGGTTGCGCAGCCGATGTGGTGGCGGGCGCTACATTGCCATTGACACTTTTACCGATGGACGCCGTAAGGACTGCAAACCGAACGGGCAGCGGCAAATTGTGCGCCGCCGCTGTTTGCAACTGCGCTAGTGTCCACTCGATTTTCTGTTCGTCACCGGCCAGTTCTGGCATCAGGCGCGCCAATGCGCCCGATTCCTGCAACACCGTAAACATCCGAGCTGGCGTCGCTTCCATCAGTCCCCGCGACAGTTCTTGCCACACGCGTTCGGCCACCAGATGATCCGCTTCGCCTTCGCGCACCATTCGCTGCATGAGCGACATTGTCTCCGGCGCAACCGTAAAGCCAAGCGTTGCAAACCGCGCCGCGAAACGCGCCACCCGCAGAATCCGCACCGGGTCCTCGCCAAACGCGTCGCTGACATGCCGTAACAGTTTGTGATGCAAGTCCGCTTCGCCGCTGTAAGGGTCGATGAGGTGCCCTGCCTCGTCGCGCGCCATCGCATTAATCGTCAAATCGCGGCGTTGTAAGTCTTGTTCGAGCGAGATGTTGGTGGCAGTGTGAAACACAAACCCTTTGTAGCCGGGCGCGGTCTTGCGCTCCGTTCTGGCGAGGGCATATTCCTCATGCGTTTCGGGATGCAGAAACACGGGAAAATCGACGCCCACCGCTGTATAGCCAGCCGCCAACATTTGCTCAATGGTTGCACCCACCACGACGTAATCCCGATCTTGAACCGCTAAGCCAAGCAGCCCATCGCGTACCGCGCCGCCGACCGTGTAGATTTTCATTTTGCGTCTTTTAATGATAAAAACGTAAAAAACAAGCAATGGCGGCCTTCTTGAGGCAAATATGCCTCGAAACCCTCGCCAATACCAGTGTTTCTATTTTGTACCTGGCGTTTGATGTAGCTCATCTTCGGGCACGATTTCGGTCTCAAGCAGGGCCGCGGCGTTCCAAGCAGCGACGCCGGGCGCAGCTTTGACGGCTTCGCAATAGGCAAGCGTATCGTTGGCAAGTTTTGGTTGATAGGTGGCGAAACGCATTACGACGGGCGCGAACATCGCGTCGGCCGCCGAGAATTCACCAAACAAAAACGGTGAATTGGTCTTCGAGCTAAAGCGGGCGCGGGCATCACGCCAGATTGCCTCGATCCGTGCAATGTTCTGCGCGACATCCGGCGACATGCCCAAGCCAGGCATCGATGCACGAATGTTCATCGGCATGTTTGTGCGCAATGGCCGAAACCCGGCATGCATTTCAGCAACCATACAGCGGGCGAGGTTGCGCGCTGCGGCATCGCGCGGCCAGACTGGCAGATGCGGGAACCACTCCGCAATCGCTTCAAAAATCGCGGTGGATTCCCAAACCGGGTCACCGCTACCTGGCTTGCCGTTCCACAACACCGGCACCATGCGCGACGGTGAATAGCGAGGCAATAACTCACCCCACTCACGGCTGTGAAACTTGAGCATAATTTCTTCAAACTGAATATCAAATTGCCGGAGTAAAACCCATGGCCGCATGGACCAAGATGAATAATTTTTGTTGGCGATGACAAGGCTTAATGACATGGTTGTTCTTTGTAAAAAAGGTAAAAGATTAAATGAATAGATAATTGAAGCGGGCCGGTAACCGAATGAGAAAACGGCGAGGTGATCAGATAAAACTTATCGAGCGCCAATGTACTGCACTCAATCACGTTCCCGAAAACGAGGGTACTGTGCACGGCCAACGGTGGCGTTCCTATAGCTGCGAACCGTACTTTCAAGTTCGCTAGCGCGGCCAAATAACGCCGGAAACGGTGCATTCGAGGTGCTGGGTACCCGCATCGAACGCAAGTTGTCACGGGTAATAATTTTACCGGGTAAAAACTCAAACACGGTCGCCTGCAACGTCGATAGACTGGCTGGAAGCCCAATAACGGCGCGGGTTTTGCCAGATATGGTGACGACTAACTCAACCAATTCCTTCAGCGTATAGACCGTTGGACCGACCAGCGGATAAGTCATCCCGTGCGTTTCACTAAGCGCGACACTGGTCGCGATGGCACGCGCTACATCAACCACCCAAACCGGTTGAAATTTTGCCTCGGGTGAGCCGAGCGGAATCACTGGAAAAAGCGAAATCAAACTCAAAAATTTATTTAGAAACTGATCGCGTTCGCCGAACACAACAGACGGTTGGAACACCGTCACCTGTAGTTGCGGATGTTGCTTTGCCACCGCCCAAACGTTTTGTTCGCCGCGTCCCCGCGATTGCAAATATTGGCTTGGCCCATTCACGTCAGCACCGAGCGAGCTCATGTGCAGCAACCGCTTCACGCCAGCTTTTGCACAAGCCTCTGCCACGAGGGTCGGCAGCGCTACATGCTCGCGCTCAAAATCGCCATGCAAAATTCCGATGAGATTGATGACGCAATCGTGTTGCCGCAACAGAGCGCCCAACACGTCGACGTCGTGAATATCGGCTTCGACAATATCAATGGTTGGCAACAACAACAAATGCTTTGCACGTTCGCGACGGCGGGTTGGGACGGTAACAAAATAGCCACGTTCGACGAGCTGCTCGGCCAAGCTAGTGCCAATAAAACCCGAACCTCCCAACAGCAATATTTTTTGAATCTTCATCATTATTTTGCAATATCTGGCGTTGTTAAATGTTGCACTAAGGGGCTGGGCAGCGATCCTGATGGGAGCTGCGATTGGAGCTGCGATTGGAGCTGTGATTGGAGCTGCGATGGGGGCTGTGATTGGGATTGTGATGGGGAAGGTGATAGCGACTGGGCCAGCGCTTGGCCAGAAATTCTGACCACCGGTGCTGGCGCCGATGCATCGGTAGCCGGTGCCGATATCGCTTTCATCGCTGTCATCGCTGGCGGGTCAATCTCGCGTGAGCGCGCGGCGGCGGGATTGCGTCCACTCGTTCGCCCGGGAACCGTACCCATGATCTCAGCCAATTTCATCGGCGTCTCGCCAAATCGATTGCGGTAATACCATTTATTGGCCATCACTTTCTTGACATAATCACGAGTTTCCGCAAACGGAATCGTTTCTGCATAAATCGCACCTTCGAGCGGCGTTTCGGCACGCCAGCGCCGCGCCCGTCCAGGACCGGCATTGTAGGCGGCAGTTGCCAGGACGGGATGCCCCAAATCATCAAGCACATGACGCAAATAGAATGTACCCAGCGTCAAATTGATCGGGACATTCAGTGCTTGGCCAACGGAAAAATTTTTCATGCCTGCTTGCTTGGCAACCCAGGCTGCGGTGGCCGGCATTAACTGCATTAATCCCATCGCGCCCACTCGGGATTTTACATCCGCCATGAAGCGGCTTTCTTGACGAATCAAGCCATAAACCCACGCCTCATCGAGCTGGTGGTTTTCAGCACTGGGCTTCAGCGCATCGCGATAGGGGATCGGGTAGCGCTGCGAAAAATCGTGCAGAACCACGGTGCGTTCCGCCGCACTAATCGCGCGATCCGGAATGTTGCTGCGTCTGGCCAGCTCGGCTGCAGCGAGTAATTCCTGATCGTTAAAAAGTCGCGTGGTGAACTGCCACTCGCGCAGGCCTTCGGGCTTTAATTCCAAACGATAGAGCGCCAAAATTCGCTTCATGCCTGCGCGAGCCGCCATCGCATCGACTTCGGCCGGAGCCGGTTTGTAGCCTTGCCAATTCGGATAGGCAGTGATGCCCAGTTCCTCGGCTGCCAGCAGCGCATAAAAATTGCTTTCACGCGCCAAGGGCTCTTTCAGTTTTTTGATCTGCTCGGTGATGGTCTCATTGGCGGTTGGGTTAGCAGCGTTGTTGGCATAAGCAGGCTGGCTTTTCCCAAGCGAGTTTTCCAGTGATCGCGCCAACCAATAGCGCCACGAGGGCTCACGTCGTTCAATCGCCGACATCGCTAAAATTGCTGATCGAACTTGCGGCCACTTCCCCAAACGCAAGGCTGCACGGGCCTTCCAGGCGGCCTGGGCGTCGTTTAGCGGGGCATCTTGCGCACGTAAAAACCAATCTAAAGTATCCGGCTCATGCTGCATGCCGCCGTACTGCCCGACCTGCGCCCAAGCATAGCTGCGATCAGCGGCGCTAAGATTATCGGCGTTTCTTTCAAGTAGTGCCGCCGCGCCGCTGGGGTCATCGCGGGCCAATCGAGTCACGGCAAATAAGTAGAGCTCAACGGAAGCACGTGATTTCGCGTCTGGCTTTTCACGCGACAGATAAGAGCGCGGATCAAGATTAATGTTGGCAGTGGCACGCTCGAAATTGGCGGATGGATTTTTAGCGTAGGCTGCGCTGCGCCGTGCGTCATTGACCAACTTATTTTCAAGCAACAGACGTACACGCAGCCAGACATCATCCGCTGATAATGTGTTGGCGTCGTTGATGGCTTGGAAAACGGTGTAGCAAGCTTCGGGAGCCGCTTTGCCGGTGTTCCAAAATGCTTTTGCCTCCGACAGCGCCTCACGATCATTTTGCGATAAACGATACCGCCACGAATGGCAAGTTACCTCAGCATCATCGGTGATGAGATTTGCGAAGGCCGGGTTAAATAAGTCCCACCGGTCGGCAACGCCTAGCGCTCTGAGCCAGTCGCGGCGAAGGCTGTCGGCCAACGATGTATCCGAATTATTGGCAAGGAAGGCTTGTATCGCGTTCGCCTCGGTTACGGCAAATGTGTTGGCCGCCGCCAAATTGGCACTCGCCCACCAGTAAAAAATATAGGGCGCCAGCGGGTGTTCGCTTTTTGGCTTGATTTGTTGCGGTGTGCGGAAAAATTGCTGGCGCGCCGTATCAAGCGCTCTCAGATCACGCCGATCAAAGGCAGCTTTAGCCGCGAGGACGTCGTTGTCCAGCGATGAGATTGGCGCCGACAGAATTGGTGTGAGTGTTTGAAGCGGTGAAATTGTCGGCGGAAATGACTGCGATAAAGGCGTAGATAAAGGCTTTGATACGGGCTGAGATACAGGCGTAGATACAGGCGTAGATACAGGCTGAGACAAAGGCGTAGATACAGGCTTTGATACGGGCTGAGATACAGGCTGAGATACAGCATCTCCAGTCGTCAGCGCCGGTGTTTGCGGTGCGGCTTCTGCGGCCTTGCTGCTTGCTGCAACGCCAAGATTGCTCAGCATCAATGTAAGCGTGAATGGAGCGGCGTAACGAAGTAATCTTCGTGTTGGCAAACCACATAGCAAACTCAGTCCCGACTTGGGGAGCAACATTTTGCTTAAATGATTTTGGAGGCGAAGAATGAGCATTTGATGCGTTCCATCAGAGCGAAAAATGTGCCGTCAAAACAGCGTGAAATGAAACCGTACGAATATTCGTGCCACAATATTTTATAAACGGTTGGTATCGAATTCTGGTTGTCGGAAGTAATACACAACCATTTTATAACCATTGCTCGCAACATGTTTGCCTTATTGACTGATAGATTGCTTCAGCGGTGCATGGCAGTTTTTTGGTTGGGTGCTATTAAGGTCTTTTTTTGGGTTGATTAGTCATATGGATTTTTTGCCACCTCTTTTTGCGCCCATTCTCACCGCCGTATTTTGGGTGGCGCTCCTGAAAATAATTGGCGTCAATGTTGTGCTGTCCGGAGACAACGCTGTCGTGATTGCGCTCGCGGCCCGCGGGTTGCCAGCAGGACAGCAAAATAAAGCCATTTTCTGGGGTAGCGGCGCGGCGATTATTATGCGAATTGCCCTCACGATTTTTGCGGTTAAATTGTTGGCATTGCCGTGGCTTAAAATTATCGGTGCGTTGCTGTTGATCTGGATCGGCGTTCAATTGCTGATTCCCGAGGATGAGGACGACGGCAACATCAAAAGCCATTCGCATCTGGGTTCCGCGATCCGCACGATTTTGGTTGCCGATTTGGTCATGAGTGTGGACAATGTGATCGCGGTTGCGGCGGCGGCCAAGGATGATATTTTGTTGCTGACGCTGGGATTAGCAATCAGCATCCCGCTGATTATTTTCGCCAGTACGTTGTTGCTAAAATTGATGGAGCGCTTTCCGGTCATCATCACCATTGGCGCAGCACTTCTAGGCTTTGTGGCGGGTGAGATGGCGATTACCGATCCGGTCGACAAACAATGGATTGCGCAAAATATGGCGTGGATGGAATATGCGATGCCAACTTTTTGTGCAGTGTTGGTTGTTGGGTTGGGCCGTTTGTTGGCCAAACGGCATCAGCCTGTGATGGGAAAATTGTCGTGAGCATAAATTTTGCCGCTATTTCAATTTAAAGCTGGGTGGCGGCGTTTAGGGACTTGCCATTTAAGCGAGGCGCAGAGCGCTAAATCGGACGGCGACAGTTGTTTTTATCGCTGTTTTTTATTGTTACTTAAGTTCGCAAACGAGGAGACATATGAAAATATTATTTCGTTTAAAAATAGTGGTCGCAGTTTAGCGCTCGCATCGTCACAGGGCCAATGCTGCTGGCATCTACAGCTGCCTGCGCCGAGGCTTGGAAACCGACCAAGAGCGTTGAATTCGTCGTGCCGGCAGGTGCCGGTGGCGGCGCGGATCAAATGGCCCGACTTATTCAGAGCGTGGTCGCCAAATACAAGTTGATGGATCAGCCGCTGATCGTCGTCAACAAAGGCGGCGGCGCCGGAGCCGAAGGTTTTTTGGATATAAAGGGTTCGGCAAAAGACCCGCATAAAATTATCATCACGCTATCCAATTTATTCACCACGCCTTTGGCTACTGGCGTGCCGTTTAATTGGAAAGAGCTAACGCCAGTGCAGATGATGGCGTTAGATCAATTTGTGCTCTGGGTAAATTCCGAGACGCCGTATAAGACCGCAAAAGAATATACCGACGCGGTTAAAGCTGCGGGTACGGGCAAAATGAAAATGGGCGGCACAGGCTCGAAGCAGGAAGATCAAATTATCACCGTTGCCATTGAAAAACAAAGTGGCGCGAAATTTATCTATATTCCGTATAAAGGCGGCGGTGAGGTCGCCGTACAACTCGTGGGCAAGCACGTCGATTCGACCGTGAATAATCCAATTGAGGCGGTTGAGCAGTGGCGTGCAGGCTTGCTGCGTGCGCTATGTGTGTTTGACGATGTGCCAATGCCCTACAAAGCCAAAGTAACCAAAGATAAGTCTTGGGGCGATATTCCCACCTGTAAATCACAGGGCATGGACGTCGACTATCAAATGCTGCGTGGGATTTTCATGGCGCCGGGCGTGAGCAAGGAGCAGATTGACTACTATGTTGTGCTGATGAAAAAAGTGCGTGAAACACAGGAATGGAAAGAATTCATGGAAAAAGGCGCATTTGATCAGAAATCGATGAACGGCGAGGAATTCAAATCATGGCTGACCAAAGAAGAAACTCGACATCAATCACTGATGGCCGAGGCAGGCTTCTTGGCTAAAAAACAGCAGTGATTGCTAACGTAGGCGAGCGCTGGTAGCTGCCGGGGCTCGCCTGCATGGCGGAAAAATCGGATCAGTGGGTTGGCTGCCTCACCATGTTGCCGTTGGTTTCTTGGCCGATTGTGCAACCGTAAATTGGCCTATTCAAATTGCTGCGAACAAGTTTTCAAACGGGTTGGAAAGGATCAACTGCTCATGTCTGAACACGAAAAAAATACCACAGAAAAATCTGCAGTCTCAACAAAAACAATGGATTTTGTGGTCGCGCTGATGTTTTTAGCGTTGGGTGGCGTGGTGATGTGGGACAGTTCGCGGCTTGGGTCGAAGTGGGGCTCGGATGGCCCTGAAGCGGGATATTTCCCCTTCTATATTGGCCTTTTTTTATGTGTCGCCGCTGCCGTAAATGCGGCGCGCGCTTACCTGGGACGCGACCTTAAGGCGGCATCGTTTGTCAGTACAACCGCGTTGAAAATGGTTTTCTCTGTTCTGTTGCCCACTATTTTTTACGTACTTCTAATTGATGGTGTCGGCCCTATTCCCGGCCTCGGCATTTATGTGCCGTCAGTGCTATTTATTGCCGCATTCATGCGCTGGCTCGGCCGATACAAGTGGCTGATGGCGGCTGTTGTCAGCGTCGGTGTGGTGGTGGTGTTTTTTCTCATGTTTGAAATATGGTTCAAAGTGCCCCTGCCTAAGGGCCCGCTTGAAGCCGCGCTTGGGCTCAACTGACCGACATTTATCCGAGAAAAAGCATGGAAGAAATTAATTCATTGATGCACGGATTCTCCATCGCATTGACGCCCTACAACATGGGGTTGATGTTTGTTGGCGTGACACTTGGCGTGTTGATCGGCGTGTTGCCCGGTCTGGGCGGGGCAAACGGTGTGGCGATCTTGCTGCCGCTGACGTTTACGATGAATCCGACATCGGCCATCATTATGCTTTCCTGTATCTACTGGGGCGCCTTATTTGGCGGTGCGATTACCTCAATTCTCTTCAATATCCCGGGGGAGCCGTGGTCGGTTGCGACCACCTTCGATGGTTATCCCATGGCGCAGCGAGGGCGAGCCGGCGAGGCGCTTACGGCAGCGTTCACGTCGTCTTTCATTGGCGCGCTCGTGGCAGTATTGGTGATTACGTTTGCCGCACCTACCGTCGCAAAATTTGCGATCCAGTTCGGTCCCAAAGAGTTTTTCGCGGTGTATCTACTGACCTTCTGTAGCTTTGTCGGTATGACCAAAGCGCCGCCATTTAAAACTATCACGGCGATGATGTTTGGCTTTGCGCTTGCGGCAGTGGGGCTCGATACAGTAACGGGCCAATTGCGGCTTACGTTCGGGCACATGGAATTATTGAAAGGTTTCGATTTTCTGATCGCCGTAATCGGGCTATTTGGTATCGGCGAAATTCTGCTCACGCTTGAGGAGGGTTTGGCGTTCAAAGGCACCAAAAGCAAAATCAATGTTCGTATCGTGATCGAAACTTGGAAGCAATTGCCCAAGTATTGGAAAACAATGATTCGCTCATCGGTGATTGGTTGCTGGATGGGCATTACGCCGGGTGGAGCAACACCCGCGTCGTTCATGGGGTATGGCGTGGCGAAAAGCATGTCACCTAACGGAAAAAATTTTGGCAATGGTGAGATGGAGGGCGTCATCGCGCCCGAGGTCGCTGCCCACGCCGCCGGTACTTCCGCGCTATTACCGATGTTGACGTTGGGGATTCCAGGCTCTCCCACTGCTGCCGTGTTGCTTGGCGGACTGCTGGTGTGGGGGTTGCAACCGGGACCGATGTTGTTTGTTGAACAAAAAGACTTTGTCTGGGGGCTGATTGCCTCCATGTATTTGGGCAACATTGTCGGACTCATTGTTGTGTTAACAACAGTGCCATTATTCGCGGCGATATTGCGGGTGCCGTTTTCAATCGTTGCGCCGGTCATCTTGGTTATCTGCGCGATTGGTGCGTATACGGTGCATAGCTCGATGTTCGATGTCTGGCTTATGCTAGTGTTTGGTGTGATCGGCTATGTGTTCAAGAAGCTTGACTACCCGCTAGCGCCGCTGGTGCTGGCACTGGTGTTGGGTGATCGCGCCGAAGATGCATTCCGCCAAGCGATGCTCGGTTCCGGCGGCGAAATGAGCACCTTCTTCTCAAATGGCCTGGTTGGCGGCATTACCACGCTTGCGTTGGCGATGTTGTTCTGGGCGCCGGTTCGTGGATTGCTGGACACGTTCAAACCGAAAGCAGACCGGTCGTAACTCTTACAGATCGAAATGTGCGCCTGACTGATTCAGGCCGCTAGTTGCGCGCCGCTTGTCGAAAAGCTGGGGACCTTCAATTCGTTGCCGATAGGTGGTTCGAAATCGGTACATCATCAGTTCATTTCTGCCTAACTGCGTTTGCGGTTCGGCACGACGTGGTCAATTCATCCAACGCAATTCTCTAATCAGTTCTCAATTTCCAATTTTCACGCTGTCAAATTTTTACGTTGGTGGCTGACATGCGCGTGCAACTTGCCGCGCACGAGACATTATTTTTCTTATGGTTAAACTGACATTTTTAAATGGCGGCAATTGCGCTGGCCAAAGATGATGCGGGTCAAGACACAAAATCGCATTCGCAGGGACACTCAGTAAGCAGCTAAAAAATAGCATTAAAAAAATGCAAAATCACTTTTGGAGAAGAAAACGCATGGTGAATCAAGCAGACAGCGTTAAGGTCGAAGCAGCGAGCAGTTTGGTAGAGTCCGCAGGCAACCGGTGGATTCAGTTGGCTGCGGGCGTGACCGCAATGGTGGTAATTTCAAATTTTCAGTATGCGTTTACGCTGTTTACACCAGGGCTGAAGCAGCAATTCCCGGGCGTGGAATACAAAGATATAGCACTCATCTACACCCTTTTTATCTTGTTTGAGACTTGGCCGGTGCCGGTGGCGGGCTATTTCATCGATAAATTCGGCATTCGCAATTTGATGCTGATCGGCGCCGTCATGATTCTGTTGGGCTGGATGCTGGGCGGTATGTACGGCACGACCGTGACCCATCTGTATATATTTTACGGAGTGATTGCCGGCACTGGCGCGGGCATCATCTACATCGCGACGGTGGCCAATGCAATTAAATGGTTTCCCGACAAGCGGGGCTTGGCAGCAGGGCTTACGGCCGCAGGTTTTGGCGGCGGGTCTGCACTGACACTCATCCCTATCAGCAGCACTATTAGTTCGATGGGCTGGGCGAACGCGATGACTGCGTGGGGTATTGGCCAAGGCGTGGTGGCGATTGCGATGGCGTTGATTCTGCATCACCCACCAAAGGGTTGGTTGCCGCCAAATTGGGTTCAGCCAAAAGCTGTCGCGCAGACGCGTCGTGATTTTACGTCGGGCCAAATGTTGTCGCAAAAAGAGTTTTACATCATGTATTTCATGTTCCTGATGGTGTGCACCGGTGGACTGATGACAACTGGAAATATGTCGCAGATCGCAAAATCGCTGAATGTGTCCGATGCGCAATTTTTCGGCATCGCGATTGTGCCGCTGACTGCCACCATTGCCGGCGTGGCAAACGCGTTTGCCCGCATTATGTGGGGTGCGATTTCGGATAAATTTGGCCGTGAATATACGATGGCGTTTGCCTTCGCCTTGGAAGGTGTGCTGATTTTGCTGATGACGCAAATCATGGGAATGCCCATCGCATTCATGATTTTGATGCCGTTCGTATTTCTCGCTTGGGGCGAGATTTATGCGTTGTTCTCGGCCATCACGGGCGATGTGTTCGGACCAAAAAATGCATCCGGAAATTACGGTATTTTGTATACGGCAAAGGGCGCGGCATCGATCATGGCGGGCTATGGGGCGGCCGCGGTGGCCGCAGCCTATGCGGGTTCGTTTGTCGTGCCCTATTACATTGCCGGTGTGTTTGATTTGATCGCGGCGTCGATGGCGCTGTTTGTATTGCGACCGATCATTCGGCGCAGAATTGCGGGCGAAGTATAAAGCTCGCACCGACTCGCACATTGGAGATGTTTCTAGAAGAGACTATTATCGGGACCACAAAAAAGCCCGTGCAATATTGCGCGGGCTTTTTTTATGGTGTTGCTCGTCGACGCATGCCGACGTGCGCAATTTTGATCAACCAAAACTACCATAGCCCACTTCGTTCAGCTTAACCACAGGCGCAAGCGCCTTCTTCTTTTGTTTCATACGGGACATCGTTTCTGGCGAGAGATTTAAATGTGACGCCAATTCTTTCATCGGTACGCGCTCATACATATCCGGATATTTACGCTGAAACCGTTCAATGCGTCCGGCTGCATCGAGCAAATGTAAGGTGATCGTGTGTGACATTACCTCAGACATCAAATGCATGACCTCATATTCAAAATCGCCTTTGATCACGGGGTGACGTTCTAAAAATTCGCCCCATGCCTCCATCGATAATTTAGCCACGCGGCCTTTAGTGACGGCGCGGATCGCGTAGGGCGCTGGCATGCGCAGCCGCCAGGCGGCGTAGCTGGTATCCATATCGTCTTCTTTTGAAAATCGCAGGATCATTTCCTTGCCTTCTTGGTTTGACACCACGCGCTTCAAGACGCCATCCAATACGAAAAACTGCGCCATGTCGTGGTCGCCCTGACTAAGCAACACATCACCTTTTTTAAAATCTGCGATTTCCAAATATTTTTCGAGTTCGGTGAAAAGACGCGGCTTCAGCGTTCGCAAAACAATATTGCGCGCCAGTTGCAATCGAATGAGGTCACGTTGTGGATGGCTGATGAGTAAAGTCATGACGAAGCGCAATCTATAGATGTTGGGTTGACAAGAATCAAGGCGCTACGTGGGTAGCGTTTTTATGATGTTACTAGCTATTTGACGGCACATGTTTTGCGCTGATGCCAGCCGTTTTTATGTTTTCATACCCATCAAATCAAATGCAACGCAAACGAAACCACAATCTAACCGCTAAATCTGGTCAATGTTCAGTTTTTACATCGCATTTTCGTTGTAACGCTTTAGATTAAATTGCAGGCAGTCAGCTTTATGGGTTGGCATTGTCGTCGCCGCGCAGAGGCCGTAAACGATAGTTTCAGTGAGAAATTAGGCACGACGTGAGTGAAGCTAGAACTTTCTGAATGTGTAGGGCAGCACAAATGATCATAACAGCGCGGGAAAACTGAGCATGACAACTGAAGTAAACGCACACGCACCATCAATACCCGATACCACCGATGGGTTTCACTTGGTCATCGATGCCCTGAAACTCAACGGGCTAAACACAATTTACGGTCTGCCGGGCATTCCCATCACGGATTTGACGCGTATGGCGCAGGCCGCTGGCATGCGTGTTATTTCTTTTCGCCACGAGCAAAACGCAGGCAATGCCGCCGCTATTGCGGGCTACCTTACGCAAAAGCCGGGTGTTTGTTTGACCGTTTCCGCGCCGGGTTTTCTCAATGGTCTAAGTGCCTTGACGAATGCGACGACCAACTGCTTCCCGATGATTCTGATTTCGGGATCAAGCGAGCGAGAGATTGTTGATTTGCAACAGGGCGATTACGAGGAAATGGATCAGTTAGCGATTGCCAAGCCGCTCTGCAAGGCTGCGTTTCGCGTGCTTAATGCGGAGGACATTGGTGTCGGTGTAGCACGCGCAATACGCGCTGCGGTATCTGGCCGTCCGGGTGGCGTATATCTCGATTTGCCTGCGAAGCTGTTTGCACAAACGATGGAGATGGCGGCGGCCAAAAAATCACTCATCAAAGTAGTTGATCCCGCGCCACGACAACTCCCCGCGCATGATGCGATCACCCGCGCGATCGATTTGCTCAAAAGTGCAAAGCGTCCACTGATCTTGCTCGGCAAAGGCGCCGCCTACGCAAGGGCGGATGAGGCCATTCGCGCACTCATTGAAAACACAGGCATTCCGTATCTGCCGATGTCGATGGCGAAGGGGATTTTGCCGGACACGCACGCGCAATCCGCCGCCGCCGCACGTTCGTTTGTACTGCCCGAAGCCGATGTAGTGGTGCTGATCGGTGCGCGCTTAAATTGGCTGCTTTCGCATGGCAAGGGCAAAACTTGGGGTCGTACAAACGTAAACGATCATAAAGCGTGGGGTAGCCAAAAATATGTACAGATAGATATTTCGCCAACCGAAATGGATAGCAACGTCGCGATTGATGCACCGGTGGTTGGTGATATTGGCTCTTGCGTGTCGGCGTTATTGATGAGCGTCGGTTCAAACTGGACGAAGCCCGCAGCGGAATGGTTAGATGCGATTGATGCGCGCAGACATAAAAATTTGGCGAAGATGGCCGAAGCGCTCGCTAAAGATCCATCGCCGATGAACTTTCACAGCGCACTCAATGTAGTGCGCGACATCATCAAAGCCAACCCAGAAGCAATGCTGGTCAACGAAGGCGCCAATACGCTGGACTTTACGCGCAGCATTGTCGATATGTATCAGCCGCGTAAGCGCCTGGACGTGGGCACTTGGGGCATCATGGGCATTGGCATGGGATTCGCTGTAGCCGCTGCTGTTGAGACCGGACATAACGTGATTGCCGTCGAGGGTGATTCTGCGTTCGGTTTTTCGGGGATGGAGGTTGAAACCATCTGCCGCTACAATCTGCCTGTTTGTGTTGTCGTCATGAACAATAACGGCGTTTACCGTGGTACCGATGTGAACCCAACGGGTGGTGCGGATGTGGCACCAACGGTGTTTGTCAAAGGGGCTCGCTATGAAATGCTGATGGAAGCGTTTGGCGGTGTGGGGGTCAAAGCGTCGACACCGGCCGAATTGCGCGCCGCGATGAATGAAGCTATTCGCTCCCGTAAACCAACGCTGATTAATGCGATCATCGATGAAACAGCGGGCACGGAAAGTGGACGTATCACCAGTTTGAATCCGGCGACCTCGAAAATATTGGCGGCTGAACAATTGGCTGCGAAATAAGTGAAGTGGTTGAACAAGTGGTTGAGCGAGAATTGCTTTGTTTGCTTTAAAACTGAAACAGAACGCAAAAATGGAAGCATTAAAATGGAAGCATTGAAATGGAAGCGCTAAATGGCGTCAGAATCCTCGATATGACGCATGTACAAGCGGGCCCAACCTGTTCGCAATTGCTAGCCTGGATGGGGGCGGATGTAATCAAGCTCGAGCCCCCGCAGGGTGACGCGACACGAGGCCAGTTGCGTGATATTCCGGGTGCGGATTCGCTTTATTTCACAATGTTGAATTGCAACAAACGCTCGATCACGGTGAATATGAAATCGGCTGAAGGCAAAGAAGTATTTGTCGATCTGCTCAAAACCGCTGACATCGTGATGGAAAATTTTGGCCCGGGCGTATTAGATCGTCTGGGCTTTACGTGGGAAAAAATTCACGCCATCAATCCACGCGTTGTGATGGGTTCAATCAAAGGCTTTGGCTCGACCGGCCCGTACGCCGAGTTCAAGGCTTACGAAAACGTCGCCCAGGCGATGGGTGGGGCAATGAGTACCACTGGCACGCTTGATGGGGCACCCTACGTGACGGGTGCGCAGATTGGCGATTCGGGCACCGGCCTGCATTTGGCGATTGGCCTATTGGCTGCTTTGCATCAACGAGACCGCACCGGCATCGGCCAGTATGTGGAAGTGGCGATGATGGATGGCGTGATGAATTTATGCCGCGTGAAATGGCGCGATCATCAGCGGCTAGAGCGCCAAGCATTGGCGGAATATTCCGTCCCGACCAGCATGGGTATGGGCGATGTGCCGCGCGCAGGTAACGATTCCGGTGGTGGCCAGCTTGGCAACGCGATCCACTGTAAGCCGCATGGCCCGAACGATTACATTTACGTCGTGGTGCAAGAGGCGGTTTGGAATAACTTGGCTAACTTAATCGGACCGACTTTGGGTCAGCCAGAATTGGCGTCCGATCCAAAATTTGCGACGATCAGTGAGCGGCGTAAAAACCAGCAGGAGATGTGGGCGCTGATTGCCGCGTTCGCCGCCAACCATACTAAACGCGAGTTCATGGCGATCTTGAATCCAATCGACGTACCCTGCGGCCCAATTATGTCCACGACAGATTTAGCGAATGACGAGCATATTCGTGGGCGTGAAATGTATGTCGAACTTGAGGATGAGAGGCGCGGCAAGTGGTGGAACGTCGGGATGCCGATTAAGCTTTCAGCGTCGCCCGCCAAGCTCGAGCGAGCCCCGTTTTTGGGCGAGCACAATGATGATGTATTGAAAAATGTGTTGGGCTATGACGATGCCAAGGTGAACGCAATGAAAGCAGCAGGCGCGTTTACGGCGGCGCCCAAAAAATAGTAAACACGTGTTCTGGCGGGTCTTTCAGTCAATAAATGCCTTGCAGCCCGCCCCAAAGCTTGAGTTTCATTCTTTATAGTCTAACGAAAAGCGCCACATGAAAATCGCCATTATCGGCCAGCAAGACTTTGGCAAAGCTGTTTTAGAAGCATTTTTGGCGCGTGGCGATGAAGTCGCCGGTGTTTTTTGTGCGCCAGAAAAAGAAGGGGCCAGGCCCGATGTGTTGCGGGTCGCGGCGCAGGAGAAAGGGCTACGGGTCTTTCAGTTTCCCAAGCTGGCCGATGTGCAAGCGGTCGACACGATGCGTGCGCTGGATGTTGATATTGGCATCATGGCCTATGTGTTGCAATTCGCGCCGCAAGCATTCGTGAACATTCCCAAACGCGGAACGATCCAATATCATCCGTCGCTACTGCCGAAATATCGCGGCCCATCGTCGATCAACTGGCCGCTGATTTGCGGTGAAACGGAAACCGGCCTGACGATTTTTCGGCCCACCGATGGTCTCGATGAAGGCCCGATCATTTTGCAAAAATCAACAGCAATTACTGAAAACGATACGCTCGGCAGCGTCTATTTTGATCGCCTTTTCCCGCAGGGTGTGGCAGCCATGTTGGAAGCGGCGGATTTGGTTGTCGCGGGAAAACATCGGGAAGCAGTGCAAGACGAATCCAAAGCGAGCTACGAAGGCTGGTGCCGGGCAGCTGAATCAAAGATTAACTTTAACAACAACGTAAGTTTTGTGCATGATTTGATTCGCGGCTGCGATCCAGCGCCCGGCGCCTGGACCACCTTGGCCGGCAAAAAAATTCAGCTTTTTGGCAGCAAAAAACAACTGGTCAGAACCTACGGAGCAGTCAAAGGTAAGCCCGGTGAAATCACCATGATTACCGATTCAGCGATGTTCATCACTGCGCAAGGCGGACAGATTGAAATCGCAAAACTGAAGCACGAAGACGGCAAAAAAGTCTCCCCGACTGAGTTTGCAACAGCCTATGCGGTCGCGCCGGGGACGCTTTTTGGATCGTAGGCCACGCCAGAAACGCAGAACAACTAACCAGTAGCGTTGCGGGGCTAGGCTAACCGCTCGCTACACTCAACCCATCGGCTACGGGGCCAATAAAAACAAACCGCTGGGCGCGATGAAACAAACAGATGGGCATCGCTTTTTCGAACGCTCTCTACCCGCCGCAGCTATCTGTCGTAACTGCGACGCCCCTTGGAGCGCGGCCCGTCTTTTTGTCGTCAGTAGACGACAAACGCCCCAGCGAGCAACCGATGGTTACAATTGGCAGTCATCACGACGCTTGCGTATGCGTTGATAGAGGTTATGATTTGTGAAGTTATGTTTGTTTATGAGTTCTGAATCGTGAATGGCGCAAATGTGGCGGCAAACGAATGTGGCGGCAATCATTGCCCCCTTTTGGCAGTTGATCAAAATTAGAAACGTAAATTAATGAAACCTTCACAAGTTTGTGGTTTGATGATGTGTTGTGTCGTTCGCTTGTTCATTTTGGAAATATCGGGGGCAGCATGAAATTGAGCGCTAATCGCTTCTACCATCTATCGTTTCGCCTAGAGTTGACGCTTTTGGGAATCTGCGCCGCAATATCGTTGATGGCGTTGCCGCCAACAGCGAATGCCGCCGTCGTGGATTCGATTGAGTTCTATAACACCAAGCTCAACCATTATTTCCGCACAGAGTCTGCCAGCGAGGCAGATGGAATCGATAAAGGTAGTGCCGGTCCTGACTGGTTTCGTACCGGACAAAATTATAAAGTCTGGCGCACCGCTGCCGATGCGCCAGCCGGCGCTTATCCGGTTTGCCGCTTTTATTCCTACGGTTACAACACGCATTTTTTTACCGCCTCGCCTGGCGAATGCAAATTGTTAAAAGACAACGAAGTACGTGATCGCGCCGCAGCAATAGCTGCGGGTCAAACTTATAGCGGTTGGCAATTTGAGGCTATTGTTTCGTATGCCTTGTTTCCGGTTGCCGGAAAATGTGCAGCGGGCACGCAGCCTGTTTACCGTAACTACGCGGGCTTCACAATTAACCATCGTTTCTCGACGGCATTGCCGGTCTATCAAGACATGAACGATCAGACATGGATTCCCGAGGGTGCGAATTTATGTGTACCCGGAGCCTCGTCGGCGGAGACTTCAGATGCCTATCGCTTGCTTCAGCAGGCCACGTTTGGCGCCACCGAGGCGCAGGCTAACCGTATTCAGTCCATCGGCATCACGGCGTGGGTCGATGAACAACTGGCGATGCCAAAATCGAGTTACCCACAGCTGCCCTATGTCACTTATATCTCGCCAACAAACTGTACCAACGACAACACTAAGCCTGCTACCGACCCGCAAAACATTTGTTACCGCGATAACTACACGTTGTTCCCGATCCAAATGGCGTTCTTGCAAAACGCATTGGGCGGCGACGATCAATTGCGTCAGCGCGTAGCGTTTGCGCTTGCCCAAATTTTGGTGACATCCGGCGTGGAAATCTACCACCCATATGGCATGGGCCGATACCAACAGATTATGCTTGATAACGCGTTTGGCAACTACAAGGATTTGCTTGCGGCAGTTACGCTGTCGCCCGCCATGGGGCGTTACCTGGACATGGCCAATTCCAAAAAACCCGATATTGCACGTGGTATTTCAGCCAATGAAAACTACGGACGCGAAATCATGCAGTTATTTTCCATCGGCCTCTATGAATTGAATCTCGACGGCACCATCAAGCGCGATGCAAATGGTGGCTTAGTACCCTCTTATTCGCAAACGACGGTTGAAAATTTCGCACGCATTTTTACAGGTTGGACTTATCAGCCCGTCGGCGGCGGTGTGCCAACCACGACCAACGGCGTGAACTATGAATTTCCGATGGCAGTCGTAGCAGCGAATCACGATACGGGCAACAAAACATTGCTGAATGGGGTTGTTACGACTGCCGGACAAACGCCAGATAAAGATTTGAGTGATGCGCTTAATAACCTGTTTACACATGCCAATACCGCGCCATTTATCAGCAAACAGCTGATTCAAAAGCTGGTCTCTGGCGATCCTGCGCCTGCCTATGTGGCGCGGATCGCGGCGGTGTTTAACGATAACGGGCAGGGCGTGCGCGGTGATTTAAAAGCGGTTGTGCGCGCGATCTTGCTCGATTCAGAGGCGCGTGGTGAAATTAAAACAGCGGCTACTTACGGGCGGTTAAAAGACCCGGTCTTGCTGGCGACCTCCACCCTGCGAGGGTTGGGCGCGACCAGTGACGGCTATGCGCTATTGCGCGGCGGCAGCAACTTGAGCGGCTTGGGGCTCAATTTGTTTAATTCGCCGACGGTTTTTAATTACTACTCACCGGATTATCAGATTTCCAGCGGTAAGGTGGGCCCAGAATTCGGCATTTTGACATCGACCACCTCATTCGCCCGCGCAAATTTTTTCAACACCTACATTATGGGCAACGCAATTGCTCCTGATGCCACCGTGCAGGGTGGTGTGGGCACATCGATTAACTGGGCGCCTTGGCAAGCATTGGCCACTACGCCGGCAGCGCTGGTTGATAAACTTTCTGTCATTTTTGCGCATGGCGCCTTATCCGCAACGGCGCAAAAGAAAATCGTCGATGCTGTCAATACCGTTGTGGCAACCGATACGTTGACACGCGCGAAGACAGCGGCCTATCTCGTGCTGAGCGCCAGCCAGTCACAAGTTGAACACTAAACCAAGTCGAGCGCCAAGCAGAACGCCAAGCAGAACACTAGGACAGGAGAAACAACATGGCTCATATCATTACCCGCCGTCGATTATTGCAGGGAATCTCGGGTGCCGGGGCGCTGACGACCGCGGGCACTTTGGAATTCATGGGGCTTTCGAATGCGCTCGCGCAAACGGCTCCGGCATCGGATTACAAAGCATTGGTCTGCGTGTTTTTGTTTGGCGGCAATGACGCAAATAATTTAATTGTGCCCAATGACGTCGCTGGTTACAACTTGTATTCCACGGCGCGCGGCGGCACGACCGGCGTTGCGCTTCCGCAATCTGAGCTTATAACCATCAATCCAAAAAGCCAATCAACTACTTTCGGCTTCCACCCGCAAATGGTGAGCTTGAAGCCGGTTTGGGATGCAGGCAAATTGGCCGTGATGTGCAATGTAGGCACGCTGGTTGAGCCGTTGAGTAAATCTGATTACAGCAACATTCAGAAAGCAAAACCCCAACAACTTTTCTCACATGCCGACCAGCAAAATCAATGGCAAGCAGCGATTTCAAATGATTTTTCGCGCACGGGCTGGGGTGGACGGTTGGCGGATGTGACCGGCAATCAAAACGGTACGAAAAATTTCCCCATGGTGACCAGTGTTGCCGGTTCGGCCCTCTTCACGGCCGGTGTGACGCCGCGCGTGTTAGCGATCCCTTCAACTGGCTCATTTGGCTTGAGCGGTTTTAATACCACTGCTCCCTCGCTTGCGCGCTTGAATGCACTCAAAGCCTTGTCCAATTTGGATAGTGCCAACGACTTCATTCGCGAGGCCGACGACGTCATCGCGCAAGGTTTAGGTGCATCCGACACCCTTAATCCGATCATCACTTCTGCCAACACCACCATCACACCGTTGTTTGTGAATGCAAAGACAGGCATCGGCAATCAGCTGCAACAGGTGGCAAAGCTGATTGAGGCACGGAACACGATTGGCTTGAAGCGCCAAGTATTCTTTGTCTCAATTGGCGGGTTTGATACCCACACCAATGAAATCGCGACCCACAATAATTTATACAATCAAGTTGCGCAAGCGATGAAAGCGTTTTACGACGCAACCGTTCAAATGGGCGTTGCCAATCAAGTCACAACCTTTACCATGACCGATTTTGGTCGCACACTTAAGCAGGCATCCGGCGGTGGTTCTGACCATGGCTGGGGCAATCACCAGCTGATGATGGGTGGTGCCGTTAAGGGCGGCGATTTTTACGGTAAGTTCCCGAATCAAACCTTGGGTGGGCCTGACGATGTATCGACCAACGGTCGTTTTATCCCCACCACATCCGTCGATCAATATGGTGCAACCCTCGCAAAGTGGTTTGGCGTTGCGCAAAGCGATTTGGCGACAGTGTTTCCGAACATTGGGCGCTTTAGTACGTCGGACTTAGGGTTCTTGGCATAGCCGTTGGAATTAGCGCATTCGGCGCGCTTGGCTTAGCTTATTTTTGTGAAGCCACAAATTAACCACACCGCGCGACGAATCGGCGTTCGCAACACTCGCCCAAGGTGGTGTGCTGTTAACCATTGCACTCCGCATCACCCGTTTAAGGTATGCGCAAAATAGTCGCCTTTTGGTCTTTCTTGCTACAATCCGGGTGTATCACCTGTGTGGCATGTTTGGACGGCATTTACGAGCGGCACAAAACGTAGCACTGAGCGGTAAAGGGAGAATATGAAAAAAGCGGGATTTTGGTCTAAAGACTGGTTTTTTGCCTTGGTGATTGTGCTGGTGGTTTTTGGGTTGAACTTCAGCACCAATTTGTTTTTAGCGCTCGAAACGAAGGCATACGATTGGGGGGTCAATTTAACTTCCAAACAGCCATCAGATCGTATCGCCATCATCGCAATTGATGATCAATCGATTGCCAATATTGGCCGCTGGCCTTGGCCACGCGACATCCAAGCCAACATGATTGATAAGTTGGCGGAGGCGAAGGTGAAAGTCATCGCAAATACGACTTTCTTCATCGAACCGCAAATGGATCCCGGGCTGCTTTATGTTAATAAGCTGTTAGAGGTTTATAACAAATCGGCGGGTATTGCGCCTGCATCGGAGGCGTCAGCTTCGGGCAGCCCTGTTGTGAGCGCCACGCCAGCGGCTACCCCCACGCCTGCCAACGCAGACCTAGCGCAAATGGGTGCAATTTTGACGGAGGCCGAGCAGGCATTAAACACAGATCGCCGCCTTGCAAATAGTATTAAAAAAGCCGGTAACGTGCTGCTGCCTTTTTATGTAAACGCTCAATTTTCCCAGCCGGTAGGCCAGCCCGATCAGCCGCCGCCCGATTATGTTGGTAAAGATATTCTCAGCGCAAGTGGTGCAGGTGGCAGTGCGGGCGGCGTGCTCTATGGGTCGCCTGGTGCGCAGTTTCCGATTGCTTCAATCGGTTCAGTCGCTGCTGGTGTCGGACATTTAACAGAAGTGCCCGATGATGGTGGCGGTGTGCGCCGCGATGATATAACCGTTGTAGATTATTTCGGACAACTCTACCCATCATTTGCGATGATGACAGCCGCGAAAAGCTTGAATTTGGGTTCGAAAGACATCAAAGTCACACCGGGCGAAGCGGTATCAATCGGCACACTGAGAATTGTCACCGATAAAGATGGACTGATGTTGCCGTATTTTTATAAGCCAGTGGGCGATCGCCCCGCGATCCCGGTGGACTCGTTTTTTGATGTCTACTCAGGCAAAATTCCGGTCTCAAAATATAAAGATAAAATTGTACTAATCGGCGCGACGGCTGCAGGCGTGAGTAATGCCCTTGCTACACCAATTGGCGCGTTGCCGCCAGTGGAAAAGCTTGCCCACTCGATATCGTCGATTTTGCAGCAGCAGTTTTTCCGCGCGCCGATGTGGGCGACGATCGTCTCGTTAGTTGTCTTTTTACTGGTCGGTGCCTACTTGATCGCGTTACTGCCAACACTTCGCGCGGGCCCTGCCGCCATGATTACCTTGGGCATATTCGCTGCGCTTTTAATCACGCATTTAGCACTGATGATGGGGCCGGGATTATGGATCAAGCTCATGCTGCCCGCCGCGTTATTGCTCATCGGCCATTTACTGCTTACAACTAAACGCTTCTTGGTAACTGAAAAAGGCAAAGATGTGTCCGATGCCGCCGGCGCCGAATCCAACCGCATGTTGGGCCTCGCGTTTCAGCAGCAGGGGCAGCTGGATATGGCGTTTGATAAATTCCGCAAATGCCCGGTGGATGAACAGCTGCTGGAAAATGTCTATTCATTGGCGCTTGATTTTGAGCGTCGTCGGCAGTTCAACAAAGCCGAATCCGCGTTCATGTACATCAACACACATGATCCAAAATTTCGTGACGTGGCCGAGCGTATGAATCGCGCCAAAGCGATGTCGGAAACAATCATTCTGGGCGGCTCTTCCGCGGCTCGTAGTTCGCAGGCCACGATGATGCTATCCGGTACCGGCGAAAAGCCGACGCTGGGGCGTTACACCATCGAGAAAGAGCTGGGCAAGGGTGCGATGGGTGTCGTCTATCTCGGCAAAGACCCGAAAATTGGCCGCGAAGTCGCTATCAAAACCATGGCACTTTCCACTGAGTTTGAAGGCGATGAATTGCAAGAAGCCAAAGATCGTTTCTTCCGCGAGGCCGAGTCTGCCGGCAAGTTGGATCATCCGAATATTGTGCGTATTTTTGATGCGGGCGACGAACACGATCTGGCCTATATCGCAATGGAGTTCTTGAAAGGCAAAGATTTGGTGCCGAATTCAAAAGTGCCGAATCTGTTGCCGTTCGACGAAATGTGCGATGTGATGATGAAGGTGGCAGATGCGCTGCATCACGCGCACGAGCAGGGCGTTTTTCATCGGGATATTAAGCCCGCTAACATCATGTATGACGCAGAAGCCAAGCTCCCCAAGGTGGCCGACTTCGGGATTGCGCGCGTCACAGACTCTTCCAAAACGAAAACCGGTATGGTGTTGGGCACGCCGTCGTTTATGTCTCCCGAGCAATTGGCGGGCAAGAAGATTGACGGGCGCTCGGATCTTTTTTCACTCGGCGTCACGTTCTATCAACTCGCTTGCGGACGTTTGCCGTTTGAAGGCGAATCCATGACGCAACTGATGTTCGCCATTGCGAACCAACCGCACCCGAATATCCGTGAATACAACCCGTCCTTGCCGGAATGGGTGCCAGATTTTATCGACCAGGCATTGGCCAAAAATTTTGACGACCGTTTCCAGAACGGCAAAGAATTTGCTAGCGCCATCAAGGTTTATCGGATGGGGTGATGGCCCCAGAGTGCAAGTGATCTGCGCATTCCATAAATGAAAAAACGCACCATCAGGTGCGTTTTTTTTGTCTATATAATAGCGTTTTGCACTGCAACATATTCGATCCGATTCCCGATGCCACTTTCCGCACCCAAAGCACCCCGTTCGCCAATCCATCACCGTCAAATCTCCGCGAGAGGCTATCTGCGAGAAGATGGTAATTTCGATATTGAAGGCCATTTACAAGACACGAAAGCGATTGATTTTAAGCTCCAGAGCGGTGTCCGGCCTGCGGGTGAGGCGGTACACTCAATGTGGCTCAGGATCACGATCGACCGCACCCTAACCATCGTTGATGCCGAGGCCGTGACAGACGCGATGCCCTATCCTGGCGAATGCGGCAAAATTACGCCGGACTACGCAAAACTCATCGGCATGGCGATTCGCCCTGGATTTTCTAATCAGATCAAATCGTTGTTTGGCAACACCCGCGGCTGCACCCACATCACCGATTTGATCGGTATCGTCGCTACCACTGCGTTCCAAACGATTGCTGGGCAGATCGAGCAGAGCCCGGATGCGCTGCCATTCCAGCTCGATAAATGCCATGCCTTGGCGTTGAGTGCCCCCTCGGTGTCCGCGTTTTACCCGAAATGGTACAAACAAAGCCAATGATTATTGAAAACCAAGTCCAAACCCCTATGCCGCTGTTAAAATAACAGAGATACAAATAAGAATGCCAACGAAGGCAGAGGCGGCAGCACAGAGAACATCGCAACCGAATGATGAGTCGCATTCAACTTTTCGAAATCGCCCCGTCGTCCCAGATTTTTACCCCTATCTTTTTAAAAACGCGACAAAAACACGAAAGTCAAAACATGAACGTCCATGAATACCAAGGCAAAGAGATTTTGCGCAAATACGGCGTCGCCACGCCGCGCGGCATCGCGTGTTTTTCCGTTGATGAGGCCGTCAAAGCGGCCGAGGAATTGGGCGGCAAGGTCTGGGTAGTAAAAGCCCAAATCCACGCAGGCGGACGCGGCAAAGGCGGCGGTGTGAAGGTTGCAAAATCTATTGATGAAGTCCGCCAATACGCAACGCAAATCCTCGGCATGACGTTAGTCACCATCCAGACCGGAACCGAAGGCCGTTTGGTCAAGCGTCTGTTGGTGGAAGAAGGTGCCGACATCAAAAAAGAACTCTACGTTGGGATGGTGGTGGATCGCGCCACGCAAAGGGTTACGCTGATGTGTTCGTCGGAAGGCGGCATGGATATCGAGCATGTAGCCGAGGCAACGCCTGAGAAAATTTTTAAAATGGGGATCGACCCCGCGACCGGCTTGACCGACGCGCAGGGCGATGAAATGTCGCGCAAAATCGGCGTGCCGGAAGTTGCCGTGCCGCAGGCCCGTGGCTTCATGCAATCGCTCTATAAAGCGTTCGATGAAACCGATTGTTCATTGGCGGAAATTAATCCACTGATTTACACCGGCGACAATAAAGTGTTGGCGCTGGATGCAAAATTAAATTTTGATTCCAACGCGCTTTATCGTCACCCTGAAATCGTCGCCATGCGTGATTTGGATGAAGAGGATCCGGCGGAAATCGAAGCCTCCAAATTTGATTTGGCCTATATCTCACTGGACGGTGATATCGGCTGTTTGGTGAACGGTGCAGGTCTGGCGATGGCCACCATGGATGTCATCAAGCTGTATGGCGGCTCACCCGCTAATTTCCTCGATGTGGGCGGCGGTGCGACAACGGAGAAGGTAACCGAAGCCTTCAAAATCATGTTGAAAAACCCGCATTTGAAAGCAATTCTGGTCAATATTTTCGGTGGCATCATGAAGTGCGATGTCATCGCCAATGGCGTGATTGCCGCCGCGCGTGAGGTGAAGCTTTCCGTGCCGCTCGTCGTCCGCATGAAAGGCACCAACGAAGAGTTGGGTCGCCAGATCCTAAAGGATTCAGGTTTGCCGATTATCTCGGCAAATAACATGGCAGAAGCCGCTGAGCGCGTTGTTGCTGCAGCTAAAGAACACGCCGCAAAAGGGACAAAATAATGAGCATCTTAATTAACAAAAACACCAAAGTAATCACCCAAGGCATCACTGGTAAAACCGGCATGTTCCACACCAAGATGTGCAAGGAATACGCCAACGGTGCGAATTGCTTTGTTGCCGGTGTCACGCCCAAAAAAGGTGGCCAATCCTATGAGGGTATTCCGATATTTGAAACCGTTGCCGAAGCCGTCAAACAAACCGGTGCGACCGCATCTGTCATCTACGTGCCGCCACCTTTTGCCGCCGCTGCGATTGATGAGGCCGTCGCTGCTGGTTTGGAATTAGTCATCTGCATCACCGAAGGTATCCCGGTTCGGGACATGATTAACACCCGCTACAAAATGCGCGGCAAAAGCACCATTTTGTTAGGGCCGAATTGCCCCGGCGTGATCACACCGGACGAATTAAAAATCGGCATCATGCCCGGCCATATTCACAAAAAAGGCCGCATCGGTGTGGTCTCACGCTCTGGCACGCTCACGTATGAAGCAGTCGGCCAGCTCATGGATTTGGGCCTCGGCCAATCTACCTGCGTCGGTATCGGCGGCGATCCGGTCAATGGGTTGAAGCATCTGGATGTGATGAAAATGTTCAACGAAGATGACGAAACCGATGCCATCATCATGGTCGGCGAAATCGGCGGTGATGACGAAGAAACCTGTGCGCGCTGGATGAAAGCCAACATGAAAAAGCCCGTGGTTGGCTTCATCGCCGGGGTCACCGCCCCGCCGGGAAAACGGATGGGCCATGCTGGTGCGATTATTTCCGGTGGCAAAGGAACGGCGCAAGAAAAGTTATCGGTGATGGAAGCGTGCGGCATTAAAGTGACGAAAAACCCGGCAGATATGGGCAAGTTGTTGATGTCGGTTTTGTAGTCAACAACATCGAATCAAACCAAGCGGCTGTCGATCAAATACGGCAGCCGTTTTGTTTTGCAGCACTAAACTGGAAGAACACATGACACCGCAAAACCCTCACTACCCTCATTTGTTAGCGCCCCTCGACCTTGGCTTCACCAAGCTAAAAAACCGCGTCCTCATGGGCTCAATGCACACCGGGCTGGAGGATAGGGCGAAAGACTTTCCGAAGCTTGCTGCTTACTTTGCCGAGCGTGCGCGGGGCGGAGTTGGCTTGATCGTCACTGGCGGCTTTGCGCCCAACATTGTCGGCTGGCTTTCACCATTTGGGTCACGTTTGGCATCGTCAAGCGCGGCGAAAAAACATCGCATCATTACCGATGCAGTACATGAGGCTGGTGGCAAAATCGCGCTACAAATTTTGCATGCGGGGCGCTATGGCCACTCACCGTTCTCCGTTGCACCAAGCGCGATTAAGTCACCGATTACGCCATTTAAGCCACGCGAGTTATCGAGCGCCGGTATCGAGCGGCAAATCAAAGCGTTTGTGCGGGCGGGCGTGCTCGCTCGTGAGGGCGGCTACGACGGCGTGGAAGTCATGGGTTCGGAAGGTTATTTTATAAACGAATTTTTAAGCACTGCCACCAATCAGCGCACCGATGAATGGGGCGGCAGCTACGAAAACCGAATGCGCTTCCCGGTGGAAGTAGTGCGCCGTATGCGCGAAGCCGTGGGCAAAGACTTCATCATCATCTATAGATTGTCGATGCTCGATCTCGTGCCCCAAGGCCAAAGCTGGGAAGAAGTCGTCATGCTCGCCAAAGCGATCGAAAAAGCCGGTGCGACGATCATCAACACTGGCATCGGCTGGCACGAGGCGCGTGTACCAACGATTGCCACATCAGTACCGCGTGGGGCGTTTGCCTGGGTGACGAAAAAAATGAAGGTGGAAGTATCGATCCCGCTCATCACCACGAACCGCATCAACACCCCTGAAGTGGGCGAAAAAATATTGGCTGATGGTTGCGCCGACATGGTGTCGATGGCGCGGCCATTGTTGGCTGATCCTGAATTTGTGAATAAAGCCGCTGAGGGGCGAGCCGACGAAATCAACACCTGCATCGGCTGCAACCAGGCATGTTTGGATCATGTGTTCCAACAAAAACGCGCCTCGTGTTTGGTCAATCCACGCGCGTGCCATGAAACAGAAATCGTTTTTAGCAAAGCGCCAAAGAAAAAGAAAATCGCCGTGGTTGGCGCGGGGCCAGCAGGCTTGGCATGCGCGACCGAACTCGCCGCACGCGGGCACGAGGTCGATTTATTTGATTCTGCGAGTGAAATCGGCGGCCAATTTAACATGGCCAAACAAATCCCCGGCAAAGAAGAATTTTATGAAACCCTTCGCTATTTCAACAAGCGCATCCAAATCACCGGCGTGAAATTACATCTGAACAAGCGCGTTGCGGCTGATGATTTGAAATCGTTCGATGAAGTCGTCATCGCCACCGGTGTGTCACCGCGCAACCCAAAAATCACCGGCCAGGACGGGCCGAATGTGTTGACCTACATCGATGTGCTGCTCCATAAAAAACCTGTCGGCAAGCGCGTCGCTGTATTAGGCGCGGGGGGCATCGGCTTCGATGTGGCTGAATTTTTAGTCGAAGACCATTCACCCACCATGGATTTAGAAAGCTGGAAGCGCGAATGGGGCGTAGGCGACCCTTCAGAGTCGCGAGGCGGCCTTATAAAGCCACAAATGGCTGCACCTGCACGTGCGGTAACCCTGTTGCAACGCAAAGCCTCCACCGTCGGCAAGGGCCTCGGCAAAACCACCGGCTGGATCCACCGCGCCGCACTCAAAAAGAAAAAAGTAGAAATGATCGCCGGCGTGAATTATGAAGGCATCGACGCCAAAGGCTTACACATCACCTACGGTGAAAAACACGAAAACCCCCAGTTGATCGAATGCGACACGATCGTGCTCTGCACGGGCCAAGAACCGTTGCAGGAATTGTTAGCACCGCTTGAAGCCGCAGGTGTTAAAACCCATTTGATCGGCGGCGCGTTTGAGGCGGGCGAGTTAGACGCGAAGCGGGCGATTGACCAAGCGGTGAGGTTGGCTTACTCATTGGTGTAGGTGGCGTAGATTTGTAAAAGTGAGTTCTGGTGAGGCGTTCGGAGCATTTATGCCTCAAAAACCGCGCCAGTGTTAGCGTTTTATTTTATTAAGTGAACAGGATTGTCGGTTGCCTAACGTATGGATGTTATCAATGATGCTGTTCTGATGAATCCAGGCCAACGAACTTTGATGGGTTACCGTTCTTTGCGGAGCCGATATACTTGGCAAATTAGTTTGCCGGAAAACGTGATTTTGTTATGAGAATGTTATGCAGCAGCGATCAACTCAAGCGATTGATAGAAAACGATTTCTGGGTCATTTTTTTGAAATGTCAGGGCGCAACGCGGAATGTTATGCGGATGTGGTGCGCCCTAAATTGAGTTAGGCCGCAGAATGAAGCTGTCCTCGTTGCAGATTGAGCCCGAACCACTTGCAGCGTTGGCCGTCGAAGCTAGCAAGTTGCTGGCGGCTGGCAAGTTCTCAGAGCTTGCCGAAAGACTGGGATATGCAGTTGCGCTAGGTCGAAATCCGGCCACGGCAATTCAAGAAGACCTCAGATCGAGCCTCGCTGAGCTAGAAGACACTGAGATCGACTTCGGCGCAGATCCGGAAACACGGGTCAAGTACTTCAAGCCAAACGACAACAATCTCTACGCCGTAGCCGAGTGCGTGTTGGCCACTACAGGCGGGCATGGCGTTCTCATCGAGTTGGTTGTCTTCGGCAAAGAAAATGAATTTCATGCAACCCTTGAGCAAGTCAGCGCTGCGGCCTAACCCTTCCATCGAGAGGAC
>JANYBL010000078.1 GCA_025360815.1 Burkholderiales bacterium | reverse complement strand
CTACATGAAGACCGCACTCAAAGGGGTAAAAGAACGGCCGTTTGAGCCCCCATCTGGCGTGGTTTCTATTGCGCTCGATGAGCTCGGCAAAGACGGCAAACAGCGTACCGAATTTGTCTATGTTGAGAACACTGGCAATATCAGTGATGGCCCCTCCGCATTGCGCGAGGCGAACAAGCCCAGCGAAGAAGTGAAAAACCAAATTTTCTAATCAATTGTCGTTGTTTTTATCGCTGCGTTTATGGTTGCCATTGTTACGGTTTTGGTTGCGATGTTTACCGCTATTTTAGTGACTGCTTTTGATTTTCACTCATGTGTATTTTCACTTGTATTTTCAATTTATGGCTCGCCACGCACGCCACATCACACAAAATGTCAGCCGCGATTTAAACATTTCGCGTACCAGCGACCAGCTGCGGCTACGCATCGCACAAGCGAGCGCCAAACTGATCGCTGAAGGCTTGACTGACTATCACGCCGCCAAACTCAAAGCCGCCCGACAGCTCAACTGTGTTGATAAAAACGCACTTCCCGATAACCATGAAATCGAGGCCGCATTACGCGAACATTTGGCGTTATTTGCGGGCGCATTTGCGGGCAACACCCAACCCGAAGCCTTGGCTGCGCTACGGCGTGTCGCGCTACGTGCTATGCGCTGGTTACAAATCGAAACCAGCGCCATCGCGCAAGATCATGAACCACCGTTTGAGCCTTGGCTTACTGGCGCAGTACTCAACGGCACGGCAAACGAATTCAGTGAAATCGAATTGGAAATTGTCGGTGTCGAATCCAAAACAATTGAATTTATACTGCTCAATCGCGGCGTGGCATTCGAATTGCGGGCGCTAAACAAAGCAAATGAAACATCAAAAAGCACTAAAACATTCAAGCCAATTACTTCCAACCATTCTATTCAATATCATCTCGAGTTCGAGTCTGCGCCAGTCGTCATCACGCTCTTTGACAATCATGCGCAGCGCCAAGCGTTATACCCGCGCGGCAGCATCAAAGAAGAGCGTGTGCAATATGCTGATGCGATTGCTTTGTTTGAAGGCGCCAACTCGAAACATGCGAAACTCTAGTATTGGCGTGCATTCTGGAGCATGTGCAGATTCGTGAATCTCAGTTTGTCTTCGCGCGCGCAGTGCGCACAAACAGTGCGGCAACCGCGCCGCAAATCATGAGGGCACCACCCAGCCGAATCACATTCTCAGGTTTGCCGCCGAGCCATGATTGATAAAACAATGGCAGGGTAAAAATTTGAATCATCATGGGAATGACAATGAACATATTGAATATACCCATGTACACACCAACGCGGTGTGCTGGAATGCTATCGGCCAACATGATGTACGGGTTGCCCATAATGCTCGCCCACGCGAGGCCAATACCGATCATCGGGATGAAAAGTAGCGCCTTATCCTGAATTTGTGGGATCGCCAACATGCCCAATCCCGCAAGTGTCAAGCAAATGGCATGGGTGATTTGTGGCCCCAGTTTGCGCGTAAAGGGAATGAGTGCAAATGCGCCCACGAAGGCGATAAAGTTATAGAACGCACCGATTTGACCATTGAGCAAACTCGCATCGCGAAAGCCCTGTGTAGTGGCGTCAGTTGTACCAAAGAGCGAGTTGGAAAGCGATGAAACAATGTATTGCCAATAACAAAACAAGGCGTACCATTGAAAAAATTTGACGAACGCAAGCTGCTTCATGGTGGCTGGCATATCGCGAAACGCGTCAACTATTTCTGTTAGCGTACTAAGCCAACCACTAGGCTGGGCGCGGATCTTGGCGATTTCTTCCGTCGTGAGCGGGACCTCTTTGGTTGTACATAATGTCCACCCGACGGAAGTGATGGAAAATACGCCGCCAATCAAAAATGCCACGATAGTAATTTGCGGTATGTGGTTTTCGTTTACGGCATCTTTGTTCATGCCAAGCAGTACCAACATCGTTGGCGTGAGATACGCGAGCGTTTGCCCTAAGCCTGTGAAGGCACTTTGTGTCAGGAAGCCAAGTGTACGTTGTTCAGGCAACAGTTTGTCACTGACGAAGGCACGATATGGCTCCATCGTGACATTGTTTGCCGCATCCAAAATCCACAACAGACTGGCTGCCATCCACAGTGCAGGGCTGTAAGGCATGGCGAACAGACACAAGCTACACAAGATGGCGCCAATCAAAAAATAGGGCGTTCGGCGTCCCCACCGCGTGAGCGTACGATCACTCAAGGCACCAATGACGGGCTGTATCAGCAAGCCGGTCATCGGCCCAGCAAGCCACAGCAGCGGCAGTGAAGCTTCATTGGCGCCCAGATATTTATAGATTGGGCTCATATTGCTTTGTTGCAAACCAAAACTGTACTGAATGCCGAAGAATCCGAAATTCATACTGAGGATCTGCGAGAAGGAAAGTCTGGTTTGCATCAAGGCCACCGATTCTGAAATATGTGGAGTTACCGTACTCGTTATGTGTTGGTGTTGGATTTGAATTGCGCCGCCTAAGCGGGCGGTGCACTGATATGCACAAAAATCATTTTCTTCTCGCCCGCGCTAGCGTCCGTGGTGTGTCTGATCTCATAGTGCAGATTGGAGAAATCGACCGTCAATTCAGCCATGGCATCACCATGCTGCCAACGAATACGGAGCGTCTCAGCTTGACTCTCCAACAAAGTCATCTTGCCATTAAATGCGTCGTGATCGTTACGGAGGTGAATCAGGGCAAGCAAATCCTTGACCACTGGCTTGCCAAGCGCCAATTCAACCTCGTTGCCACGATAGTGATGGCGATTGATATCGCGCCCCACTCCGGTGGCTTGCAAGCGCGGCATATCATTTTCGCCAGCCAGCAATCCAACGTAGTAAACCTGCGGCACACCCGGAATAAAAAACTGAATTGCCCGAGCCAACAAATAGGCCAAATCGTTGTACGCCAGTGCGGCGTAGTAGGTGCAATTGATTTGATACAGGTCGAGATTCGATGCTGCCGCGCCTGTAGCGGCACGGCTTTCGCCTCGGCTGTTGTCGTGAATGCGATCAACCATCATGGCGAGTTCGTTATCGGGCACCAAGCCAGGGCGCGCTTTGCGGTCCGTGGCGTCAGCTCCAATATCGATCACGCCGATGCCATCGTGCGTGTCCAAAACCGTCAGTGCATTATTGGGGCGAATACGAATCCACTCCTTCAGGTAATGCGCAGTCTTGAAAAAGAAGGCATGCAATACCAAAGGCGGCAAGGCAAAATCGTAAACCCAATCAACTTGTTTTGCGACTTCAATTTGCGTGCGATAGTACGAATGAATTTCAACTAATACCTCAATACCCAACTGCTTAGCTTTGTTGGCGGTCTCTCGTAAAAAATCAAACGTCTCCGGCATCATGAAACAACTGGTACCGGCTTTTTTTATCGCATAACCTACTGCATCCAAGCGGATCATCGCGACGCCGCTATCGGCGAAAGTCTGCAAAATATTACTCAGGTAGGCTTCGCCTGCGCGATGACGAACATCGATGTCGATTTGCTGAGGCGTAAATGTTGTCCATAATTTTTTTTGCTCGCCCGACTTGAGTTTAATCGTTGTCACCGGCAGCCCAGGGCGCGGACGATACAGCGCCCGCCAATCAGCGTCGGTGGCGCCTGCTGGAAACACGCGATCAACGGTTAAAAACAGGTTTGCATATTCGGAGCTCGCACCGTGCTCCACATAATCGCGAAACTGGGGAGACTCAGACGACATGTGGTTGACGATTACGTCGGCCATCACATCAATATGTGTCGTCAATGCCTTGATGTCTTGCCAGTCGCCGAGACGGGGATCAACTTGTGCATGATCAATCGGATCAAATCCAGCGTCAGCGCCATCAATGGCGTAAAAAAATGGCAAGAGATGCACGCCACCAAATACGCCAGCCAACGAACCAGTCAACAAGTCTTGCAGGGCGCGAATATTGCCGTCGGTCAGACGATCAACATAAGTTATGAGCTGAACGTTATTTTTCATTTTAGGGGTGTGGTTTTTCTGGTGCGGTCGGTTTACAGCGAACGTCCGCGGAAAAAAGTGCGCGCCACGCATCGTAGAAAGAAATATTTGCGGCGACTGCGCCTCGATGTGTACAAACAGCGGCAGCAAATTGCGCTGCCCAGGCAGCAGTTGTGTCGATTGGCCAACCTCGTGCTTCGCCCAGCAGGGTGACGGCGAGGAATGCGTCGCCCGCACCAACCGTGTCAACAACATCAACAACGGGCGATTCACCTTCAGCAATAATGTGTCCGAGCGCATCAAACACAACATAACCCTGTGCGCCGCGCGTAACCAACAAACGCTTTAACGGATAGAGGCGAAATAGTTGGAGAACGGCTTCCAGCAAGGACTTTGGGGCATTCAGCTGGTAGCTACCATTGATCGAAATGGCCTTTTTTGTAGGGACATTTTTCACTTCATCATCAATTGAATCAATAAACCAATGCAGCAATTGGCACAATTCATCTTCATTCACCTTGAGCACATCCACATGACGCAATGACCAATGGGCCAAGGCATGGTTGTCATTGCCCTCGCGCAAATTCAAATCGAGCACTCGTAGCGCACTACAGCTATCGAGAACCGTTGTCACAGCGCGCTTTGAAGTTGCGCTGCGCTGAGCAAGCGTATTGATGCATACAATATGCGGTTGCACCTGCCGAGCCACTGCCGACGCTGGCGAAGCTTCAATCGCATCCCACGCCTGATTTTCACCAATGTGGAACTGATGACCATCTGTACCCAAGGTCACTTGTACAGAGCCGGTTTGACGCACCGCATCACGCTGTACGCCAATCAGCGTCATGCCAAAGCGCACAAACTCATTGAGAACAATATCGGCGTCGGCATCGCTGCCAATCCGCGTTACCATCACCGGGTTTGCGCCGAGCGCCGCCAGATGCCGCGCTACATTGAAGGGTGAACCGCCTGGCACAGCACCATCCGGAAAATGATCGAGTAGCGCCTCACCAACGACCATAATACGGCGATTGCGCGCCATGTTATCGGATAGGGTTGATTGATCAATGGCTGGCATTTATATAAATGAAGATGATGGAGATCACAAACCCACTTAAGAGCGCACCTGAAAAGTGCAAACTTGGAATGTACCGCTCGCCCCATTGGAAATGGGGAGCGAGCGGCAGCCTCTTAATGTGGCGCTTTGTTAAAACGTATACTTCAAACCCAATTTCACGGCACGGCCATTGATCGAACGCGCTGCACCGCGGCCATCATTGGATTCGGTATAGCCAATTTTATCGAGAAGGTTGTTCGCGCCCAGCGTCACGAGCAAGCTGCTGGTGATGTTGTAGGTAGCGAATGCATTGATGACCGAGTACGCTGGCAATGTCACCGAGATGGGGCCTGTTGGGCTATCGTCCTTCGATGCGCTGGTGCCAATGATGCTGCCACCGATTGTAAAGTCGCCAATGCTGTATGACGGTGAAATTTGGTAAATGAGCTTTGCCTGACGGCGCGGAGTCTGCCCAACCAACGACGGTGTGTTCGAAGCGGTGATGTTGGCATCTGTAATGGTTGCACCACCCGCCAAGCGGAAGCCGCCGATGTTGTAAGCCATTTCCAGCTCAGCACCCTTGGCATCGTAAGTATTGGCACTGGATTTTCCCGATATCAAATCGTAGTTACTCTCACTCGTCTTGGCCTGGAACAAGGTGACGAAAGTAGAGAGATTTTCAACGCGCCATTTAACGCCAGCCTCGAATTGCTTGACTGTATTGATTGGAATTGGCGACGTGCCATCTACTGCCTTTTGCGCGCTGAAGTTGACGATACGATCAGCGTTGAACGCAACACCTTCGCTATAACGCGCAAAAAATGCCAAGTCTTTATCGACCCGATAGTTGCCGCCAAACGAGTACGAGGTGTGACTCTTTTCGTAGTTGATGATGCGTGCCGCAGTAGGGTCGTATGTAAGCGAATTTGCGGGAGCGAAAACCAATTGGTTGTAAGTGCCATTCACTTTTTGCTTGTCACTACGAACGCTGGCGTCGAGGTTAATCGGCCCTGTCTCATAGGCCAGTACGGCGTACGGTGCAGTGGTTTTATACTGCGCATCAACATTCACAGAACAGCAGCCGCCAAAGCCGTTAGTTCCATTGATTGCCGAGGTGAGGATAGCCGGTTTGTCGCCTGTTGCTTGCAGTAAATATTGGTTAAAGTTCCATGTCAGACCAACGTTCTGCAACGAAGTGTAGAAACCGCCCGTTGCAGTCAAGCTGGAGTTGTTGTCGATTGCAAATTTTTTGGCGAGCTTCAAATCGTTGGCGGTCAGATCCAAATTATCAAGCGACGTGTTAAACACCACCGCCGTAAAAGCAGGCCCTGTATAAGCCTGCCCGCGATTGGGTCCGGTTGCATACGTTGTCGTTACATTCGCGACATCGTCACCTGGAAACACGGCAATAAAACGGCCTTTGTTGGTTGCAGTGCGAAATTTTTCATCAAGATTCCAGCCATCACCAACATTGACCTTGGATTCAATGCCAAAGGTTGTACTTTTGGCTGTCAGGCCGTCATTGATATTGGAATTCACGCGGCCGTTGTTGACTGTAAGCGTGTTATCGGCAACCCAATAGGGTGAGTAAAAACTGGTTTTGCGTGGATCCAGTCCGGGTATCGTTTGGATCTGGCCATTGACGTAGCGAACCGGTGTAGGCAAGTACGTGGGCGCATGGTCGTCGAGCACCTTAAAGCTTACGCGGACATAGCCTTCCTTGAACTCTTGCGTAATATTGCCGCGGACTTGGCCACCATTCTCAACATTCACGCCACCATTGCGCGCGCCTTCACCGTAACGGTAAAAGCCACCGAGGAAGTAACGGGTTTTATCGCCCAAACGACCGCCGACATCAAAATCCAATCTGGTCTGGTCATAGCCTATGCCACGGCTAAAACCAATCGAGCCACCTTTGTCTTCGCCCGTTTTGCTGATGAAGTTGAAAATACCGCCTGGTGCGTTGGTGGCCAGTGTCGAAGCGGAGCCGCCACGAACAACTTCCAAACGATCCAAACTGCCGTCCAAACGCACAAAGGTATCTTGTGTGGCGAAATCCAAATCACCAAATTGCAAAATCGGGAGACCATCTTCCTGGAATTGCACATAGCGGCCGCCACCAGCTGAAATTGGCAGGCCGCGCACGGTGACGTTGGCATTGCTCTCACCACCTGAGGATTCTGAGCGGACACCGGGGATGGAGCGCAAGATCTCAGCTGCACTGGTTGCCTGGGAGCGCTGTAGCTGCTCTTCGTCGAGGGTACTGACCGACACGCTCGATTTTATTTTGGATACGCCCTGTGGCGAGGCGGTAACAACAACAGCATCGAGACTTAACGTGCCTTTTCCCGCTTTGTCCGCTTTGTCGACTTTTTCGCTGGCTGTTTTTGCTTCTGCCACCGCAGGCGCCGCAGGTGCTGTCTGTGCGTGCGCGGCAGTGGAGGTCATTTGCATCAAGGCAAACGACACGGCAGCGGCGAGTGGGAGGATCGACGTGTGTTGACGCCTGGATTGGCGAAAATCCATTGAATTTGTTGAAACAGCGTGATGGTGTGCAAGAGATCGAAACTTCATATTTCCTCCGGTTATTTGGGCTCAACACAAGATGCTGAGCTTGAAATCATGTGGCTTGGTTTGTGCGTTGAGTAGAGAACAGGGGATAGCAAATTGGTAACAATTTAGCGGTGAGAATAGATGGTTGTGGCCGCGCCGGCCGATCCGCTGGTACAGATTCATTTTTTTAACCGGCGTTTGCATCATGCACGTTTGTGCAATCGATTGCAATATTGCATTGCAACATATAATTTTGCCTATCATCATTACTTAGTTACCAAGCCTGGGCGTTGACGATGCGGTAAGAAGCGGATATAAAACTACACTCGTTGGTCAAATTGATCAGCACGCACAAAAAAATTTGTGGCTTATTTTTAATACATACCAGCCTACAAACCTGAAGATGCCCGTATTCACTAGTGTTTGGCAATTTTACATACAGCCATGACGGGCGAATGAGTCTTCAATGCAGCATACGTCAGCAATCAACGCGACAAAAAATATTTTGTATGTTGTCCGCCAGCAAACTGGCTATCGACGCTGATATCAGTATCTGAGAGAAGGCGCTTTGCAACACGGACATAAATTTGAGAATTTAATGCAATCGTTTGTATTTTGATCCATACCGGTACACACACTAGAAAATACACTCACAAATACAATCAAGCAGGCTGTTACAGCGGCATATATCAGCGATTGTTCGTCGACGACCGTTCATCGACGTTTCCCTACAAACCAAGCAATTTTGCCGCAGCGCTGCAGAAACTAAGCGCTCGTTGATCTGACAATCAAACTGGTGGGTAACAACAACGGGGATGGCGCTTTGCCTGCCATCAATTCCACCAATGCTTCTACGAGCGTACGCCCGGCAACGTCTATCGATTGCTTCACCGTCGTCAATGGTGGGTGGAAATGTTGGGACAATTCGATATCGTCATAGCCCACCACGGCGACGTCATGCGGCACATGAATACCCTCGGTGCGGAGCCCGCTGATCACCGTCATCGCCAATAAATCACTGCATGCAAAAACAGCGTCGAACGGTATTTTGCTCTTTAAAAGTTGATGCAGAGCCTGTTTGCCACTTTCAACAGTAAACGCTGAGGAGACATACAATTCCTCTCGCAGCGGAATATGATGGTTCTCCAAAATTTGCATGTAGCCCGCATAGCGATGCGATACTTCGGGCAACTGGCGATCGCCAAAGAATACTATGCGGCTACGACCATGGGACACCAAGTGCTCAGTCGCGAGCTTGCCACCCTCTACGTTGTTGCTGCCAACCGTACAATAATACTGTTGCGGAAGCTGCGCCCCCCACACCACGATCGGTACGCGACGAACGGCGAGATCATTGAGCTGATCATGATGCTGCCATTGACCGATCAAGATAATGCCAATCGCTCGCCCACCTTCATAAATCTGCGCAGCTTCGTCTAGCCGATCCGCATCCACACGGGAAATCAGCATATCGTAGCCGCAATCCGTGATTGCGTCGGCGAGTGAGCCGAGCATGCTTAAGAAAAAGGGATCAGACACATGCTGACGATTGGCAGCATCGTAAGGAATGACGACGGCAATCGTGCGGTTTTGCGAGAGCCGGAGATTTTGCGCACCAATATTAATGGTGTAATTAAGCGAACGGGCAAGCTCTGCCACTCTCTTTTTGGTCTCATCGTTGACCAAGCTGCTGCCACTCAAGGCGCGCGAAACCGTAGATGTTGAAACGCCAGCAAGTCGAGCAATATCCACCATTTGTAGACGTGCTTTCGACGGCGGGGTGCTCGATTGGGTTTTGTCAGATTTAGTCAAGATCAATTGTTTTCATGGAATGTGAAGACCTAGGAGACGATTAGTTTATGGTGTTACTGATTAACTTCCAAGTAAAATTGGTGCACAATCGGGCGCATTAAATCTCACCCGGCCAATCGTTTCCCAACATACCGAATCGCCCGCAAGCCTCGCCGAATAAGGCTTCTGGCAAGGGGCCCGCCTCAACATGCTCTATGTTGCGGGGCAAATTGGCAATCGATGATGTTCCCACAATCGCGCTGCTGACAGTCGGCGCAAAGGCACTGAAGCGCAGCGAAAATTCATTCCAAGGCATGTCGGCAATATCAAGCGCCATCGCTTTGCGGCGTAACCAGTACGTTTCACAATAATGTCCAGATGGTCGATCGGCAAAGCGCCAAGGCGCATTTCCCAGGGTGCGTTTGGCAATCACGCCCATACCGCGCGCACCAGCGTGCGGCAGCAGATGCGTAAGGCTTTTTTGATCAAACGGGTTCGCTGAACACTCAACGCTCGCGAATGCACTGTTTATCCCGTTCGATTTATCAATCGATATAGTTAGCAATGCCACGCCGAGCCTCGCCAACGCTGTCGTAGGCTCGCGGGTAGGCATGCCTCATATTTGATCGCGCGCCAGAGTCGCTCCACGAACACCTTGTCGTGCCTGGCACCGCTACCAACCACGGCAAGCTTCGCACCACGCGATAACACTGTCTGTGCGAATTTTTCCGCCGTAAACCGACTGCGTTGATCGGTGTTCACCCTACCCGTTGTGCCGAACCGGACCAAGGCCAGCTCCATGATCCCGACCGCATGATAAGCTTGGGTCGCTAACATTCGGAGGCGGTTGATTCCTTCTTGAGCATGTAAAGCTCCTTCTCACCAGAGCGACATCGGCCCAGCAGTAATCCCAGAGTTTCGACTTAAACCAACGTGCAAATTTCGAGGCCACCTCCAACCTCAAGCTGCCTCGCTGCCTCTTGCTTGAATTTCATCGTGCGGTTCTGTGTTGGCTATCGTTTCATTTCTTAACCTCCAATAACAGGGTTATCCTGCCATCGTTCGCACCCGAAATTCGTAGCCAACCTCAGCCACGTTAAAAATATTTAAATGAAAGTGTTGGCAAATTTAAGTATATAGTCAATAATAATTTCGATTATTTGGAGCAACTCAAAATAAAAAAGCATTTTGTATCAAATTGGGGATGTTTATCTTTATTACCTTAAAGGAAAATAATATGAACATTATTGAAGTAGCCGTTTCAAATGCTGCACAGCACAGCACAGCACAGCACAGCACAGCACAGCACAGCACAGCACACCACACCACAGCACAGCACTGCACGGTAGCAGGCACCGAAAGGCTTTAAAGCTTTTTGCAGGTTTCTATTTTGCGTTCTCAAGCCTAATTGTGCCGTTAGCCGAAGCGCAAACCCCCGCCCCGCAACCGCTGCCGCCTATCGTCGTAAACGGCAGAAAAATTCAGGGTTTATGTTACACCGCAGTATGCGGACTAGCCTTACAAGACGCGCAGTTAAAAGCGGACGCCCGATTTATGAAGATGCTGCAGTCGCGGCCGGGCGGGGTCAATGAAAACGCAGGGCCACCTGATCTGACTAAAGAGCAGATCTGCGCCGCTATCAAATCGAAACAGCCACCAGGCTGCACCACAAAGCCATCGATTGCAGGTCTGAACGGATCAGCTAATGGCTGTGGCAGTGGAACCTGGAGCAGACTTTTGGGTGGCGTATACCTCAGCCTCAACTACCCGCTGTCCTATACGGGCAGTATAGATGCTCCTGCAGCAGGCGCCTCTTTCCTCAGCTCCTGCAATAACCATGACTATTGCTACGCTAGACAAGCCATGAAGGCTACCTGCGACACGCAATTTTCCAACGATCTAAAGAACGCTTGCAGTACCGCTACTAACCCCACGAGCTGCAATTCGTTCGCAGACGAGTATTACACTGCCGTGAACACTCCTGATGCTGACAATGCATACGCAGCAGCGGGCGGTGATTTGGCATGCTACAAATATCAGAAGGAGGTAGAGGACAATGGATGCCCAAAATAATTCAGCCCGACAAATAATCAAGGACAATCATATGAGCAAAAAATTCTGGCTCGCAGTTGCGGCGGGTATTATTGGCATTGGTCTTTTTGCGTTGCTCAGACCGTTATCGTTTCAGACCCCATCACCACAAACTACAAGTAGCTTAGCCCAAGCAGCCACAGCGAATTTAGCGAGTGGCTCCAATACAGGTCTAGCACCACATAAGACTGAGCCTCGATCTGGTATTTACATTACACCACCAACTTTTGTCGAAGCTATTGCTAAACTGCCCGCTGCGGATCAGACATTTGTAAATGCGCTAAATGCAAAAACCTATGGGTTATTGCAATATTTTTCTAAAGAGGAGCTTGAGTGGAAACTATCGCGCGCTTTTCCAACTGTTGACCAGGTATTGAAGTTGAGGGACAGTCCGAGGCCGCCTATATTGTCGAAGGAAGATTTGGGTGCGATGGATCAATCGTCGCTATCGTCGTATCTTGTGCAGCTATATTTAAAAGAAAAACCCGAGATTTTTACAGAAAATGAGTATTCACTCTACAAAAACACTGTCGGGAATGCGTTGGCAAGGAAACTCGATTCGCCATTAGCTGCATTTTTAGAAGCTTCAACTGTAGACCTTGCTTCAATTGGTGGTGGTGAACGCCTTGCGAAATTATCAATAGAGGCGGCGCTACTTGGGGACGGGACATTAGCAACTGAAATAATGCAAAGATTTGGCGCGGATCCCAATGTTTATGCAGCAAATAAAGGGATTGCTGATAGCGCAGGAGCGGTCGCTGTTTCTTTTATGAATGTTGCAAATCGGCAGTTTACTTACTGCGGCGCAAATCGCTATACAGGCAACCCCAGAACTGTTGAAATTACAGCAAGGCAAATGCAGTTAAGGCCCTGCAAGTAGTCCCTACTAAGAAACTTGTAATGTTCAAAAACGCCCTCTGCGCTTAGAAAGCGTTTCGTTGAAGAATTACGCTGCTCTCTTCATCCGACGAGCAGTTTGGCTATTTTGCAGAAGTGTCTCATCATTTGCTGCTGCTGTTTTCTTCATAAACTCGCGTTCAGAAGTGGTTCCGTTTTTTTAACAGCAATCCCTGATATTTAAGCGGAAACGCGGGAGGGTTGTAGAGATGCAAAGTGACCCACGGCAGCGGGCGGGCTGTTTGACTTCAGCATGGGCGTCCGCCGAGGCGGGTCACGTGGGGGCACCTGCAGTTCATCTGCGCTTCATTTTACGCAGCCATCTTCACATCAGGCAACAACAGCCAATAAGCCTGATCCGGCGTCTTGTCGTCAACGTTCGTATGCGCTCGTATGCCCGCGTAATAAGCGCAGGCGATAGTCTCGGCGGTAGCTAGCTCTTGGTAATCCCCCCACAAAATAAGGGCATTTAAAAGTAGAATTTTCTTAAATGCGATTTAAGGACTTTTTACATGAAGACATCCCGCTTTACCGACCGCCAGATCATGCAGATTTTGAAGCAGGCAGAAGCTGGTGGGCCCGTCCCCGGCCTATGCCGTGAGCACGGCATGAGTTCCGCAACGTTCTACAAATCGCGCGCCAAGTTCGGCGCCATGGACGCCTCGATGATGTCGCGGTTGAAGGAACTGGAAGACGAGAACCGCCGATTGAAGAAGATGGACGCCAATGTGCAACTGCAGGCCGACGTCCTCAAGGATGCCATTGCAAAAAAGTGGTGAGGCCGTCTCAGCGTCGCGAGATGGCCTTGCGGGCCGTGCAGGACAAGCAGATCAGCGTTCGTACAGCGTGCGCAGCGTTTGGCATCAGCGAAACCTGCTACCGCTATCGCGCCAAGCTATCAACCGAGAATGAAGAGATCGCCGACAAGCTGATCCGGCTCACCCACAATCAACGCAACTGGGGCTTCGGTCTGTGCTACCTGTACCTGCGCAACGTCAAGCAGTTCGGCTGGAATCACAAACGCGCCTACAGAATATATCGGGAGCTGGCGCTGAACTTGCGCATCAAGCCCAGGCAGCGCCTGGTTCGCGAGAAGCCACTGATGCTGGCTGTCCCGGAGCAGATCAATGAAGTGTGGTCAATGGACTTCATGCACGACCAATTGGGCGATGGCCGCTGTATCCGGCTCTTCAACGTGATTGACGATTTCAATCGGGAAGGGTTGTGTATCGATGTCGATTTCTCGTTGCCGTCCGAGCGTGTGATCCGATCACTGGACCAGATCATCGAATGGCGTGGTGTACCGAAAGCGATCCGTTGCGACAACGGTCCGGAATACATCAGCGCCCAGACACTGGCATGGGCGCAGAAGCGTGGCATCAGGATCGATTTCATCCAGCCCGGCAACCCGCAGCAGAATGCCTATGTTGAACGCTACAACCGCACGGTGCGCTACGATTGGCTCGCACATCACTTATTTGATTCGATTGAAGAGATACAGGATTTTGCCACGAAATGGCTATGGTCTTACAATCATGGACGGCCCAACACGGCCATTGGCGGCATGACGCCAAAACAGAAGTTGGCCTTGGCCGCCTAACCTCTACTTTTAGCGCCTGTTAAAAATGGGGGGATTACCGTGAAGCACAGTCGACGCGAAATAAGTTACAAGCGTTCGGCTCAGTCCGCATTAAAAAGCCAACCTAAGCGGTTGGCTTTTTCACTCCGTATAATTGTTTCACTATCTGCGACACTACTATTTCATTTACTTGGCACAGATTTCACTTTCCATGTCATCCGACAGCTTTACACATCCAGGTTTTGAACAATCAGTGCATTCGACTCAATGAATGCGCGCCTCGGCTCTACGTCATCACCCATCAGCGTAGTAAATATTTCATCTGCGGCAATGGCGTCTTCAATCTGTACGCGGTTCAAAATGCGCACTTTCGGATCCATCGTAGTTTCCCACAATTGTTCCGGGTTCATTTCTCCCAACCCTTTGTAGCGCTGGATGTGCATGCCGTCTTTGGCTTGGTCGATAAGCCATGTGAGTGCGCCGCCGAACGATGTCACGGCAAGTGCTTTTTCGCCTCGCTTGATTTCGGCACCTTTACGAATCAGGCCGTTCAGCGTTTGTGCCATTTTAACAATTTGCTCATAATCACCCGTCTCAATAAAGGTTGAATCAATAACAGTAGAGCGTGTGTTGCCGTGCAAAGTCTTTACGCAGCGCAAACGATAAGCATCATGCGCATCATCTTGCTCAACCTTCACGGTGACGTGATGAGCGCCAATAGAATCGGTAAGCCATACTGCCGCTTTGGAAGCTGACTCTGCTGTTTTTAGATCAAAACGCGGACATTGCAACATGCCGGTAAGCACTTCGGGATCGAAGGTGCGCATGAGGCGGGTAATGACAGCCTCGGTCATGAGGAAATCTTTGGCGATGTTTTCCAGCGCTTCACCTATGATCGGCGCACTGCCTTCGCCAGGGTTTAATACGGCATCGTTTAACGCTTTTTTTAATTGCGCTTGTTTTAATTCCAGTTCGTCTTTTACATAGCGCTCTTCTTTACCGCTCTTGATTTTGTAGAGCGGTGGTTGCGCGATATAGATGTAACCGTTTTCAACCAACTGCGGCATTTGACGGAAGAAAAACGTAAGTAGCAACGTGCGAATATGGGCACCGTCAACATCCGCGTCAGTCATGATGATGATGCGGTGATAGCGCAATTTATCGTGATTAAAATCATCTTTACCAATACCGGCACCGAGCGCTGTGATTAATGTGGCGATTTGCTCGGATGAGATGACTTTATCGATACGCGCCTTTTCGACGTTTAGTACTTTACCGCGTAGCGGCAAGATCGCTTGAAATTTGCGGTCACGTCCTTGCTTGGCTGACCCGCCCGCGGAATCTCCCTCGACGATGTAAATTTCACATAGCGCGGGGTCTTTTTCTTGGCAGTCCGCCAACTTACCAGGCAGGCCTACGCCGTCCATCACGCCTTTGCGGCGCGTCAATTCACGGGCCTTGCGGGCGGCGTCGCGGGCACGGGCTGCATCTATAATTTTGTTACATATGGTTTTCGCATCCGTTGGGTTTTCAAGCAAGTACTCGGAAAGCTTAGCCGCCACAACCTCCGAAACAACTGGCTGGACTTCACTTGAAACCAGCTTGTCTTTTGTTTGCGAGGAAAATTTTGGGTCCGGCACCTTAACTGATAAAACGCAGGTTAAGCCTTCGCGCATATCGTCGCCGGTGGTATCTACCTTTGCTTTTTTAGCAAGATCATTTTCTTCAATAAATTTGTTCAGAACGCGTGTCATCGCCGTGCGTAGGCCCGTTAAGTGGGTGCCACCATCGCGTTGCGGAATGTTGTTGGTGAAACACTGCACCGATTCGCCGTAGCTATCATTCCATTGCATCGACACTTCAATGGTCATACCGTCTTTTTCGCCTATGGCATAAAATATTTTTGAATGTAAAACCGATTTGGAACGGTTCATGTACTCGACGAAACCTTTTACACCGCCTGTGTAGGTAAAGTTTTCACTTTTGCCGTGACGTTGATCGATCAGCTCAATCTTCACACCATTATTCAAAAACGATAGTTCGCGCAAGCGCTTCGCTAAGATTTCGTAATGAAACTCAATGTTGGTAAAGGTTTCTTTGGCGGCCAAGAAATGAACTTCGGTTCCTTTTTTATCGCTATTGCCAACAATGGCGAGCGGAGCCATGGCAACGCCATGACGGAATTCCATTTCGTGAATTTTGCCATCGCGACGAATACGTAGCTTTAGCCATTCTGATAGCGCATTCACAACCGACACACCGACCCCGTGCAGACCGCCAGATACTTTGTAGGAATTTGCATCAAACTTGCCGCCGGCGTGCAGCTCAGTCATAACGATTTCAGCCGCAGAGCGTTTGAATTCGTCATCTTCTTTTACGCGGGTTGGGATACCTCGACCGTTATCCGTTACCGAGATGGAATTATCGGTATGAATAGTAATTTTGATGTCATCACAATGACCGGCCAATGCTTCATCGATTGCATTGTCAACCACCTCAAACACCATATGATGCAGACCGCTACCGTCTGAGGTATCACCTATATACATGCCTGGGCGTTTTCGGACTGCTTCAAGGCCTTTTAAAATTTTAATTGAATCTTCGTCGTATGCTTTTTCGTCTGGTTTCTTTGGCGTTACCATTTGTTTCCTTGTGCTTTAAAGCGCTGCTGTGTCGGTGTTGCGAAAATAGCTTTTCTTTATGGTTACTTTTTTCTTATTTTTAAATTCTCATTGGCATCACAACATATTTGAAGTCGTCCGACCTTGGTTGAGTCATTAGTGCGCTGGACATATTCGCCTCTCCCAGCGAGAGCTGGATCGTTTCGGTCGAAAGGTGCCCCAAAACATCAAGCAAATAGGCGATATTAAATGCGATGTCGAGTGCGTCTTTATCGTACGGAATCGGTAGATTTTCTTCTGCCTCTTCTTGCTCGTTGTTTGAGCATATGATCGACAAAGAATCTTTGGTAAATACCAGCCTAACGCCTCTAATTTTATCATTTGAAAGAATTGAAGCACGTTGCAGCGCGCTAAGGAACTCACTGCGATTTAGCGATACATGATTGGTATAGCCGGACGGGATCACTTTAGTGTAGTCAGGGAATTTACCTTCGACTATCTTTGAAACAATCTCGATGCCGGCAAACGTAAATTTCACCTGGTTTTGGTGCATTGTCAGATGAATAGGATCATCACTTTCATCCAACAGTTTAATCAATTCCAACACTGTCTTGCGCGGCAAAATGGCATCAATCTTAGCCACCGGCTCGGCAAGTTTGTATTGCGCCATCGATAAGCGATGTCCGTCTGTTGCGACAACCCGTAAAACATTTCCGTCGGTTGAGAGTAAAACTCCGTTGAGATAATAGCGAATATCTTGTACGGCCATCGCAAATTGTACCAAACCCAAAACGTGCTTAAACTCACGTTGTGGCAATGAAAATTCGTTCGCTTTATCTTTCGCTTCGGCAATTTTTGGATAATCGTTCGCTGCCAATGTTTGCAAAGAAAAACGACTTTTCCCCGCTTTTACTGTTAAGCGATTTTCTTTTGTTTCAAGCGCCGTATCAGCATCTGGTGGTAATGCGCGCAGAATATCCTGTAGTTTTTTTGCGCCTACAGTGAGGCTACCGGGCTTATGCGGGGTATCCAGCTTCGCCGATGCTTTAATTTGAACTTCCAAATCCGTTGCTAGAAAGTGAACCGTTTGATCGATTACTTCAATCAACACGTTTGACAAAATGGGTAGGGTATGACGGCGTTCAACAATGCCAGTCACAAACTGCAAAGGTCCAAGTAGCGTACTGTTCTTAGTTTTAATAGTTATCATAATTAAACCTAATAGATAATAGATAAGGGGGAAAGGTTTCGGGTATAGGTGCTTAAATTACTAAGGATTCAATTACTTAAGCGATATTTAAATCGCGTATAGAATCTTTTCTGCCTGTGGAACGCTGTGGATAACAAAAAAGAAAATATAGAAATAAGAAATGAAACTTTTCTATCCACTGTTTATAAACAAAATAAATACAAAAAAATACACAGAAAGGAAAGCCAAATAAAACTCTTTCTTCGGGGAATAAAGAAAGGGCACGAAAGTTTTTACAAGCTACTCAGTGATATCAACATTTGAAAAAAAGTGGTCCTTTCGATCAATAACTATCCTCTTAGTATTTGCATCAGTAGAGCGTGGTCTCGTGCGATTACTTGATCGGCTTCGATCAATTCAACAATTTTACGACAGGCATGCAAAACAGTGGTGTGATCACGGCCACCAAATGATTCGCCAATTTCGGGCAAAGACATTGGCGTTAGCTCTTTCGCTAACGCCATGGCCATCTGGCGAGGGCGGGCTAGGGAGCGAACCCTTTTTTTAGAATACATTTCAGAAACTTTTATTTTGTAATAATCTGCAACAGTTTTTTGGATGTTGTCAATTGAAATCTGGCGATTGAGTACAGCCAAAAGATCTTTGAGAGCCTCTTTTGCCGTCGCAACAGTGACCGGCAAATTACTAAAACGCGAATAAGCCAGCACGCGTTTTAGACCACCTTCGAGCTCACGAACATTTGAGCGTATATGCTTCGCGATAAAAAAAGCGACCTCTTCATTTAAGCTAATACCTTCACTTTCTGCTTTTTTAAGCAGGATAGCGACGCGCATTTCTAATTCAGGTGGCTCGACAGATACCGTCAATCCCCAACCGAAGCGTGAAATGAGGCGATCTTCAATGTTTGAAATTTCTTTAGGAAATCGGTCCGAAGTGATGACGACTTGTTTACCGGCTTCGATCAAAGCGTTGAAGGCGTAGAAGAACTCTTCCTGTGTTCTGGACTTTCCACCAAAGAACTGAATATCATCGATGAGCAGCAGGTCAAGGGTGTGATAAGAGCGCTTAAAACTATCGAAAGCCTTGTGTTGGTAGGCTTTGACGACATCGGTAACAAACTGCTCAGCATGGATATAACGGATGTTGGCACTAGGATTTTGCTCTAGAAGCTGATTGCCGATGGCTTGCACGAGATGGGTTTTACCCAGCCCAGTAGTGCCATAAATAAATAGCGGGTTATAGGCCTGCCCTGGATTTTGTCCTACTTGAAGTGCGGCCGCACGTGCCAGCTGATTCGCTTTGCCGCCGACAAAACTAGTGAATGTAAATGCGGGATTGATACGATGAGGAATGGGCTTTGGTAGCGCATTATTGCCGTTCTGTTGGTAAAGCGCCACGCCGTTTTGGGAAGGTTTTTGTTGCGGGTCGGCTAGCGAGTCATCGGCCAGACTGGAATCGCTATCACCGTCATTTAGTATAGGTACCGCGTCAATTTCAGCTTCTTCTAAAGCCAATTCCAAATAAATAGAGCGCGCAAAAAACTTTTCGCCCGACTGTTCTACTCGGTTCAATAACCGTTCTTTTGCCCATTGAAGCACATGCCGATTGGGCGCGATTAACGTAAAACTATCGCCTTCTTGTTCAAAGCGCAGAGGTTTGATCCACGTATTGTATTGATGGGTTGATAGTTCCTGTTGAAAATCGCTAACGCAGGATTGCCAAAAAGGATGCATTTGATAGGGACCGGTCGGAATGAGTCAGAAGACAGGGGGTGAAAATAAACGACTAACCAAGACCCCTAAAGGTAAGGGTCGGAATAAAAATAAAAAACGAGAAATAGAGCGCTAAAACAGACAAACAATAAATGCTCAACACACATGTCGCAACAGGGTGCAAATGCTGCAATGAGGGCGGCAATAAATGCAGCGAAAACACGAGCTTGTATCTTACGCTTTTTGGGGCGACTTATCCACAGGTAAAGTTTGACAGGGAATTGAATAACCCGATAAGCGCAATACTATTTAAGGCGGCCTTACAATTGAGCTAGAAAGGTTTTAAAAGGACCTTTGGGCAGTAAAGGGCGCGCTCTTACCAAGGCAATCATCCGAGAGAGCTTGACTAACTAACTGAAAAAAAAGGATAATGCCAAGTTCTTCGTATCGCACCACCATTCTTTATACGATTCCTTGCCGCGCGGCTATTATTGCGTGTTGCGGGCGTCATTGGTGCGCGCCCTAAATTATCTAAACCCAGCAGAGTATTGATATGAAACGTACCTACCAACCCTCCGTCGCACGCCGAAAAAAAACCCATGGTTTTCGTGTGCGTATGAAAACGCCAGGCGGCCGTGCTGTTATTAATGCGCGTCGTGCCAAAGGTCGTGCTCGCCTTGCGGTTTAGCTCCCTATCGCGGTAGGGTTTGATATTGAGGGTAAATGTCCATTACGCCGCGGTCGCCCGATAGCCCTGCCTGCAGGATGTTGGAGAAGTTAGGCGAGTCGGATAAGTTCGACAGCCCCAACAATAGTCATCCGCACCGCTTGCCGAAAGCGCTTCGCCTCAATCAAGAGGCCGTTGCTGCGGTGATCAAACTGGGCAAGCGGATACGTGTTTCGTTGCCGGCCAAACCAGGGTCGCAGCACAACCGCAGGGCTATGTTCAACCTGAAACTGCATAATGCACAACTGTTGCCGAAAGCGCCGCTCGGGGTGGATGTAACCAATTCAATCAGCGCATCCAAGCCGCAAGCCAATCGACAGTCGGCGTCGCGTATCGCTGTTGCGGTCCCGAAACGCCTATTAAAATCCGCTGTATTGCGTAACAAAATTAAACGCTGGATACGAGAATCATTTCGTCCACATGCTGTTCGCACGGTTGGTATTGATATGTTGATTACGCTTGAACAACAGCTAGATCCAAAGGCGCAGGCAAAAGAGGCGCGGGCAGAGCTTCAACAGCTGTTTTCAGACGCAATGCGTCAAGCAACGCAACTTTCCGCAACGCATGAGACACGTACCGGCAAGTCTTTGGGCGTAGCGCCCCACCAAGCTGTCCTATTGGACAAATTCGCGAATAAGACTTCTGTTATAGGGAGTAGTGATGTCAGTAGATAAGTCTATCCTCAACCATGTTTTGCTTGGTTTGATTCGTGCTTATCGCTATCTGTTGAGCCCTTTGTTAGGATCGCAATGCCGATTTTCTCCATCTTGTTCTCAATACGCAGCGGAAGCGCTCCAGAAACACGGTGCGGTCAAAGGTTCTTTGTTCGCGGGAAAACGACTGTTGCATTGTCATCCATGGTGCGAAGGCGGTTATGATCCGGTTCCTTGATTATTTAAATTAGTCTTTTCGCCCCCAGATTTGGGTTTCAAAGTAATTTCTAGCTTCGTCCAGATAAAGTATCCCAAGCGCTTGCATAACCCGCCAGCATTTCATAACCCACCTTTTGAACCTTCCCCTACATGGATACGCAACGCATTATTGCCCTAGTCGTTTTTTCAGCATCGAGTTTATTTTTATGGGAGGCGTGGCAAAAACACAACCGCCCGCCCGCGCCGCCGCCTGCCCCGGTGACGACACAAGCTGGCAATAGCGCGCTGAATGCTGTTGCCACCGTCCCGACTATACCTAGCGGCACAAACGGTACTGGTGCAGCGGTCGCAAATGTGCCCCAGGCGCAAAATGTGGCAACAACGTCGGAGGCGCCAAAATCGGCCCAACGGATTTCAGTCCAGACCGATACGCTGCAAGTGGAGCTCGACACGCAAGGTGGTGACGTTCGAAAAGTCACACTGCTAAAGCATCCCGCACGCGGCGACGCTAACCACGCATTTAGTTTAATGCAAGACAAGGTTGGCGCTTACTTTATTGCGCAATCAGGCTTGTTGGGCTACGAGTTGCCGACACACGCGGCGCTTTGGAAAGCGACTGCAACCAGTTTTGATCTGGGTTCGAACGACAAGCTCAACGTCATACTTACTAACAACGATGTTGCTGGTATTTCGGTTAGCAAGACTTATATGTTTACGAGGGGAAGTTATGTTGTCGACATTCGCTATGACATAAAAAACGATAGCGGAGCAGCCGTTTCTCCACGTGCCTACTTTCAGTTCTTGCGCGATGGCAACCCGCCAGAGGGGGAGAGCGCAGGCAGTAACCCGTTTACCGGAATCGCCACTTTCACAGGTCCTGCGGTTTATACAGAGGCCAAGAAATTCCAAAAAGTTAGCTTCACCGATATTGATAAAAGTAAACAAGACCACGTGAAAGAATCAACCGATGGGTGGCTCGGAATGGTGCAGCACTATTTTGTTTCGGCCTGGCTGCCGCAGGGATCTGGAGAGCGTAAGTTTTTCACGCAAAAATACACGACACTTTATAGCGCCGGCGTTAGTGTGCCTATTTCGACCATTGCATCAGGTGCTGAGGGCAGCCTGACGATGCCGCTTTATATCGGGCCGCAGGAACAGGATAAGTTGAATAAATTGGCGCCCGGTTTGGGCCTTGTGGTGGATTATGGCTGGCTCAAAGTGTTGGCTTACCCGATGTTCGTCGTTTTATCGTGGATCCATGGCATCTTAGGCAATTGGGGCTGGACGATTATTTTGTTCACCATTTTGCTGAAAGTGGTGTTCTTCCCGCTGAACCAAAAGGCTGGCAAGTCTATGGCGCATATGAAAACCATGACGCCCAAGATGGAAGCGTTGAAAGCCCGTTACGGCGATGACAAGATGAAGCTCAATCAAGCTATGATGGAAATGTATAAAACCGAGAAAATTAATCCATTGGGCGGCTGTTTGCCAATCGTAGTTCAAATGCCATTCTTTATCTCGCTTTATTGGGTGCTGTTGAGCGCAGTTGAACTGCGCAATGCACCGTGGATTGGCTGGATTGCCGATCTTTCAACGCCGGATCCGTTTTACGTGCTGCCAATTGTCATGGGCGCATCGATGATTATCCAGACCAAGCTTAATCCAGCGCCCGCTGACCCGGTCCAAGCTAAGGTGATGATGGTGTTGCCCGTTGTGTTCTCGATCATGTTCTTCTTTTTCCCGTCGGGTTTGGTGCTGTATTGGACAATGCAGAATATTTTGGGCATTGCACAGCAGTGGTATATCAATAAAACTTTTGGCGTCGTAGATGCGGCAAAGGTTGCCAAACGTTAAGCGAGCAATCGTTAGAGATCGTGCTGAGTCCCTGCGAAAAGCCGCTAATTTTAATGATTGGCGGCTTTTTTCATATAGCGTTGTTCTATAGCTGTGATAAATTTAGTCCATGATAGATGAATCAACTTCAGATCATTCTGCTGTAAAACATCCGGTGTTGGATGTTTCACGTGAAACCATTGTCGCGATTGCCACCGCGCCGGGTCGTGGCGGGATTGGCGTGGTACGGGTTTCGGGTAAAGCGCTGCTGGCGTTGGCGCAGGCGGTTACCGGTAAAAACGTATCGCCACGCATGGCGACATTGGTCACATTCCGTGATGCGGGTGGTCGCGTGATTGATCAAGGCATCGCGCTCTATTTCGTTGCCCCTCATTCCTATACAGGCGAGGATGTGCTTGAGCTGCAAGGACACGGTGGGCAAGCGGTGATGCAGCGATTATTGCGGCGGTGTGTGGCCTTAGGCTGCCGTCTTGCTAGACCAGGCGAGTTCACCGAGCGGGCATTCCTGAATGGCAAGCTCGACCTTGCGCAAGCTGAGAGCGTCGCTGATTTGATTGAGGCGAATTCGGCTGAGGCGGCTCAATCAGCGGCGCGCTCACTTACGGGTGAGTTCTCGCAAAAAGTTCATCAGCTGACCAACTTCACCACCGAGCTGCGGATGCATGTTGAAGCCTGCATCGATTTTCCGGAAGAGGAAATTGATCCCGCCGACCGCGCGGCGCAACAAGCGAAGCTCCATCACCTGCGAGGCCTTCACGCCATCTTAGCCGCGGAGGCCAAGCAAGGTGCAGTCTTGCGCGAAGGCCTCACCGTTGTGTTGATTGGCCGCCCCAATGTTGGTAAATCAAGCTTGTTGAACAAACTCGCGGGTGATGATGTCGCAATTGTCACGCCGATTGCGGGCACGACTCGTGATCATGTGCGTGCCAGCATTTCAATTGACGGCGTCCCGGTTCATTTAATCGACACGGCAGGACTGCGCGAAACCGAGGATGAGGTTGAGAAAATTGGTATTGCGCGTACGTGGCAAGCGATTGAAAAGGCTGGGGCGGCGCTGCTGATCACCGAGGCAGGCGATACCGTCGGCGAAAATGAGGCGATTATTTTGGCGAAATTGCCGCAAACATTACCCATGGCTTGGATTTATAACAAGATTGACGCGCACGATCAGCAAGCTGCGCGTGCACAAGAAGGAAATCATGCCGCAATCAAAATCTCGGCATTAACAGGTGCAGGGCTGCCGCTGGTGCGACAGTGGTTGCTAGAGACGGCGGGTTGGCAGCCGATTAGTGGTGGGGTTTTTATGGCGCGGGAGCGGCATTTGATTGCGCTACGGGCGGCCGCTCAACATCTCGACCAAGCGGCGCAATCGGATCTGCCGTTCGAATTATTTGCGGAGGAGTTGCGTTTGACGCAGTTGGCGCTATCGAGTATTACCGGCGAATTTACGCCGGACGATTTGTTAGGTGAAATTTTTGGCAAGTTTTGTATTGGCAAGTAACGGACGCAAGCGCAGCGTTTCACGTGAAACATCTGCGAAATTTCCCAATATCATGTTAATAGGCGTCCAGCGCCGGGTAGCGTTTTTGTCTGCGATAGCTTAGAATTTGGATCCCCCTTTTCAGAATCGCAACGCCAAGCAGATGATGGATTTTCCAGCCCAATTTGATGTGATTGTAATCGGCGGCGGCCACGCAGGTACCGAGGCCGCACTTGCCGCTGCGCGATCGGGTGCCAAGACTTGCCTACTGACACACGCCATTGAAACCCTTGGGCAGATGTCGTGCAATCCATCGATTGGCGGCATCGGCAAGGGCCATTTGGTGAAAGAGATTGATGCGCTAGGCGGCGCGATGGCGATTGCAACCGACGAAGCAGGCATTCAATTTCGCACGCTCAACGCCAGCAAAGGCCCAGCTGTTCGCGCCACCCGCGCCCAAGCCGACCGGGTTTTATACCGCGCGGCCATTCGCCAACGCCTCGAAAATCAGCCCAATTTATGGCTTTTTCAACAGGCTGTTGATGACCTTATTCTCGACGACGCCAACGGAACGCCCGTTGTGACGGGGGCTATCACACAAGCGGGTATTCGCTTCACTGCTAAATCTGTCGTGCTGACTGCAGGTACATTCCTTGCGGGCAAAATTCACGTCGGTTTGCAAAACTACGCCGGTGGACGCGCTGGTGACCCGCCTGCTGTTACCTTGGCGGCACGCCTGCGGGAAATGAATTTGCCAGTAGGGCGCCTCAAGACCGGTACGCCGCCGCGTATTGATGGTCGCTCAATTGATTTCTCCAAAATGCAGGAACAGGTAGGCGATGACCCGACGCCGGTGTTTTCATATTTGGGTTCGCGAGGATTGCATCCGCGTCAAGTGTCGTGCTGGATCACCCACACCAACGCAGAAACACACGACGCGATTCGCGCGGGTTTGGATCGCTCGCCAATGTTTACTGGCGTTATCGAGGGTGTCGGGCCGCGCTATTGTCCCTCAATTGAAGATAAAATCCACCGTTTTGCCGACAAAGCCAGCCACCAAATTTTTTTAGAGCCTGAAGGTTTAACGACCAACGAGTATTACCCGAACGGAATTTCCACATCACTGCCGTTCGATGTGCAGCTAAACCTAACGCGCTCAATTCCCGGATTGGAAAACGCGCACATCACACGCCCTGGCTACGCAATTGAATACGATTATTTTGACCCGCGAGGTTTAAAAGCCTCACTCGAAACAAAAGCCATTTGCGGACTCTTTTTCGCCGGGCAAATTAACGGCACCACAGGCTACGAAGAAGCCGCCGCACAGGGGCTTCTCGCTGGAATCAATGCCGCTCGTTATGCCACCGATAAACCATCGTGGTGCCCGCGTCGTGATGAAGCCTACCTTGGTGTGTTGGTTGATGATCTGATTACGCGCGGCGTGACAGAGCCTTATCGTATGTTCACGAGCCGTGCCGAATATCGGCTCCAATTGCGTGAAGATAATGCTGATATGCGCTTAACAGAGATGGGTCGTCAATTGGGTTTGGTCAATGATAAGCGTTGGCAACAGTTCAGCGAAAAACGCGAAGCGGTGGTGCGTGAAACACAGCGACTCAAGGCCACTTGGGCGCAACCCCAAAAGCTTGGAGAGCCGGATTCCATGCGGGTCTTAGGGCAAATGATCGAGCGTGAATATTCATTGTTCGAGCTGCTCCGCCGCCCGAAGGTCAGTTACGATAATTTGATGACCTTGCCGATGGCAGGACAGCGCGTCGATGATGCCGCAGTCGCCGAACAAGTCGAAATCGCCGCCAAATACCAAGGCTACATAGACCGTCAGCAAGACGAGGTTGCGCATTCACTCGCGCAGGAGGCAACGCGTTTACCCAACGATATTGATTACTTGCATGTACAGGGTTTGTCGAAAGAAGCGCAGCTGAAATTAAACCAGTACAAGCCAGAAACAATCGGCCAAGCGGGACGTATTCAGGGCATTACGCCAGCGGCGATGTCGTTGTTGCTGGTACATTTGAAGCGTGGTTTTGCGGGCGCGCGAGGAGAAATGCAGCGTGCAAAATTGGACGCTGAACAACAGCGCTCGGCGTAATTCATGACGGAAATTTGGCAGTGAGCACACCGTCAACCGAGGAATTGTCCGCGTTACTGCGAACGGGGTCGCAAGAATTAGGCATCGCCGCAACGATGCGCCAGCAAGAACAGTGTTTGCAATACTTGGCCCTGCTGGAAAAATGGAACAAGACTTACAACCTCACCGCTGTGCGTGATATCGGGCAAATGGTGGGCGTGCATATTTTGGATAGTTTGGCTGTTCTGCAGCAAATTCCAACAGCAGGCAATTTGCTCGATGTTGGCTCTGGTGGCGGACTTCCAGGCATTCCCCTAGCGATTTTCCGGCCTGATTTGCAGGTCACTATGCTCGATAGTTCTCAGAAGAAGACGGTTTTTATGCGCCAAGCAATTTCGGAACTAGGGTTGAAAAATGCTGACGTCTTCTGCGGGCGGTTGGAAAACTTTCAACCGCAAGATAGATTTGATACGGTTATTTCTCGCGCCTTTGCCGAGCTATCGGATTTTGTGCAAGGGGCGGGGCGTTTAGTAAAGGCCTCAGGCACGATGTTGGCAATGAAGGGGGCAGCGGCAAGCGACGAAATACGCCGCTTTCAAGGAAAAAAAGCCTTAAACCCTTCGCCGGGACTAGCCTTTTTAGTTTTAGAGACCATCGGCTTAAAGGTTCCGCAGGTTGATGGTGAGCGCTGCCTAGTCGTATTAAAAAGTACAACAAAAACAGAAAGCGTGATATGAAGATTTTCGCAGTAGCCAATCAAAAAGGCGGCGTCGGTAAAACCTCGATCGCGGTCAATTTGTCCGCGACGCTCGCACACTACGGGCAACGTTCGCTGTTGATTGATCTTGATCCGCAGGGAAACGCCACTACCGGCTCGGGCATTGATAAAAATGGTGTTGCCAAAACACTATACGGCGTACTGCTCGGCGAATACAGCGTGGCTGAGGCCCGCGTCCGTGCCCCGAGTCATTACGATGTGTTGCCCGCAAACCGCGAGTTGGCAGGGGCGGAGATTGAGATGATTGATATCGAGCGACGTGAATTTCGCCTCAAACAAGCGCTGGCCGCGGTGACGGCAGATTACGATTTTGTGGTCATCGATTGCCCACCGGCACTCAATATGTTGACGGTTAATGCGCTCACCGCCGCGGACGCGGTCATTATTCCGATGCAGTGCGAATATTACGCGCTCGAAGGCTTGAGCGATTTGGTCGGCACATTAAAAAAAGTGAAAGCAAATTTGAATCCGAAAATCGAGATCGAAGCGCTGATCCGAACGATGTATGACCCGCGTTCTTCGCTGACGAATCAGGTGTCGGACGAAATCAAGAGCCATTTCGGGGATAAAGTTTTTGATACCGTTATCCCGCGCAATATTCGAATCGCCGAAGCGCCGTCCTACGGTCAGCCGGTAATCGTGTACGACCCGTCATCGAAGGGCGCATTGGCCCATTTAGCGTTCGCACGCGAACTGCTCGGGCGGCAGGGCATCACGATAGCAGAACCGGCAGAAAATACAGAGGCAATAGCATGATCAAAAATAAAGCACTTGGGCGCGGCTTGGACGCTTTACTCGGTGGCGACTTAGTAAGCAATTTACGGGGCAAGTCTGACGCCCCCTCGAAGCCCGGCGAATTGCGTGAACTCGCCGTCTCCAGCCTGACACCAGGCAAATATCAGCCGCGCACGCGGATGGATCGCGCTGCCCTCGAAGAGTTGGCTTCATCGATCAAACAGCGCGGGATCGTGCAGCCGATTTTGACGCGCGAAATTGGTGGCGGCAAATTCGAAATCATCGCTGGTGAACGCCGCTGGCGCGCTGCGCAAATCGCCGGGTTAGCGACGGTCCCGGTGCTGGTGCGTGAAATCGCCGATGATGCCGCGCTTGGCATTGGCCTGATCGAAAACATCCAACGCGAGGATTTAAACGCGATGGAAGAAGCTGCGGGCATTCAACGCCTGATTGAAGAATTCAAGCTCACCCACGAAGAAGCCGCGCAAGCGGTCGGGCGTTCGAGAGCCGCCGTATCCAACCTGCTGCGCCTGCTAGAACTTGCCAAACCGGTGCAAGACATGGTCATGGAAGCGAAGCTCGATATGGGACACGCACGGGCGCTATTATCGCTGGCGAAGTCTAAACAAGTCGAACTGGCGCACCAAATTGTCCATCGAGAATTAAGCGTGCGCGAAGCGGAGCGCTTGGTGAAAGCGGAAAACACACCGCCTAAAAACAGCAAAGCCACTAGCACTACACACGCCAATGATGTTGATGCGCGGCGCTTGCAGACTGATTTGGCAGATAAGCTGGGCACTAACGTTTCTGTAAAAGCGGACAAACGGGGCAAAGGTTCATTAACCATTCATTTTATGGATTACGAGCACCTTGACGGCATTCTGGAGCTCACCAAACTGAAGTGATTTAGTACGACGAGGCGAGCGCCGATTGCGAGCGCCGGTATGAAGTGCTTAAACCAGATCGGCGTTTTTGCCCGAGCAAACCAATCATAGTCAAGTCTTAACACCAGCAGTGTCAACGGATACACCGCCCGGGATAGCCCTATTAGCGCTTTGCTTTCAAGCCTTTACCGACACGTATTTCATGTTGCGCCGCCGCAAAAAGGTTTGACGAGAATATCACCGCCCGCTTATAATCGATAGGCTTTGGTGAGCAATAGTCCGACGTAACGGAAAAAGCGCATCAAAAGCACAGAAATATGATGATCGAGATCGTTGTTCTGGGATGCTTTTAGGGAAAACAATTGCTAAAAGACGACCTAAGTCGGCTTTACCAGAAGGTTATCTTCCTGCAAGCATTGCTGGCTCTGTTCGTCATCGTTTGTGCGTTTGCCGTGAGTGGCCACATTGCCGCGTTATCGGCATTAAGCGGCAGCGCAGCGGTAATGGTGGGCAGCGTGGTTTACGCGGCCCTTGCAAAAGAGTCAAAGGTTTCTGCAATTCCCGCAGGCCGGGTACTTCAACGGCATCTGTTGGCTGAAGTGGCAAAAATTACTGTTGTACTAATATTGGTGCTTTGCGCATTATCGAGTGGTTGGTTTGTCGCCGGTTGGTTGGTGGCAGCGATGAGCTTAACTCTGGCAGGGCATTGGTTTGCAGTTTTTATTATTCGCTAGCTAAAATAAATACGAAATAAACGAATTATGTCGTCCAGCAACGAATCGATTACCCCCTCAGAATATATCGAGCATCACCTCACCAATCTGCGGATCAGTGTTGGTGAGGGCGGCTTTTGGCAGATCGATCTTGATTCTTTGATCATGTCGGTTATTGTCGGTGTGGTTGGCCTAGGCGTTTTTTGGCTTGTCGCGCGCCGCGTGACGGAAGGAGTGCCCGGTCGTTTTCAAGGGTTTGTCGAGCTGGTGTTAGAGTTTGTCGATAACACCGTTAAGGACGTCTTTCCCGGCGACCGTAAATTTTTAGGGCCGCTCGCCCTCACCATTTTTGTTCTCGTCTTCATGATGAACCTAATGGATTTGATTCCGATCGATTTTGTGGCGGTTGTGATGGAGTCGTTTGGCGTCCATCATTGGAAAGCAGTGCCATCGACGAACTTGAGCGTGACATTTGCGATGTCGTTCACCGTATTTTTCCTCATCATCTTCTTCAGCTTTAAAGCCAAGGGTGTTGGCGGCTTTGTGCATGAATTGTTCACCGCACCGTTCGGCGCGCACCCTGCGCTGTGGATCCCAAATTTGGCCATCAATATTATTGAATTGGTCTCCAAGCCCGTCTCGCTCGGAATGCGTTTGTTCGGCAATATGTATGCCGGCGAACTGATTTTTATGTTGCTGGGCTTGCTTGGGATGCTAGGCGGCGTGTTCACGGCTGGCTCCATTATTCTCAGCTGGGGCTGGGCGGTGTTCCATATTCTGATCATTTTGCTGCAAGCGTTCATTTTCATGGTGTTGTCGTGTGTCTACATTGCCATGGCACATGAGCATCATTAATCACCCGTCATTATTTCGCTTTAAATTCAGTACCAACACTTTACGTATCTCAAACTAGCAACTTAGCTCTCGTCAACGAAAGGAAAATAAAATGGCACAGTTTCTCGCCCTCGTTCAATCCAATATGGCTCTAGCCATCGGCATGATTATCGGCCTTGGCGCATTAGGCGCTTGCGTTGGTATCGGCATCATGGGCTCCAAGTTTTTGGAGTCCGCAGCTCGTCAGCCAGAGTTAATCCCGCAATTACAAAAATTCATGTTCTTGTTGGCCGGTTTAATCGACGCAGCGTTCTTGATCGGCGTCGGTATCGCCATGTTCTTCGCGTTTGCAAATCCATTGCTTAGCGTTATTAAGTAAGCGCCTCAACCGTCAACTGATTTGAAGAAAGGGTCGTCGTTATGATGCCCAATGCGACGTTGTTTGCGATGGCAGTGTGGTTTATCTTGCTGATCGCATTTGCGTATAAGTTTATCTGGCCGCCATTGATGACGGCCATCGACACGCGCAACAAAAAAATCGCCGATGGTTTGGCCGAAGCCGAAAAAGGCAAAGCTGCACTCGCCGAGGGTCAGAAGCAAAAAGACGCGCTGATGAAAGAGGCGCGTCAAACAGCAACTGAAATGAAAGCGCTGAACGACAAACAAGCCCAAGCCCAGATTGATGCCGCAAAAGTGCAAGCTCAGGCTGAAGCGGATCGCATTATTGCGGCCGCGCATGCGCAAATCGATCAAGAAAAGCAAAAAGCCAAAGAGCAGTTGCGTGATCAAGTGGCTGCTTTAGCGATTGCCGGGGCCGAAAAGATTTTGAAGCGTGAAATCAATGCTGCCGCGCATGCTGATATGTTGAGCCAACTGAAAGCGCAACTGTAATGGCTGAGCTGACCACCGTTGCGCGTCCCTATGCGGAAGCGATTTTTGGTGCGGCTGTGGACGCCAAAGACGTGGCCGGCTTCGGCGGCAAATTGGCTTCGTTAGGCGCGATTGCCTCTAACCCGCAAATGGCCTCATTGGTCGGCAACCCGAATGTCAGCGCTGTCGAAAAGGGCCGGCTGATGGCATCACTGGCCGGCGGGGATGTTCCAAGCGCATTAGAGAACGCCGTGTTGTTGTTAATTGGTAACGGTAAAGCGTCATTATTGCCATTCATTGCCGAGCATTTTCAACGCTTGCAGCGCGAGCATGACGGCGTGGTGAAGGCGACGATTACCAGTGCGTTCCCAATGTCGGACGCCGATAAATCCGGCTTGGTCGATGTGCTTTCTAAGAAATACGGGAAGCGCGTTGAGGCCAGTGTGGTTGTTGATGAATCGCTGATCGGCGGTGCGCGCGTACAGGTGGGTGATGAGGTGGTGCATGCCTCGGTGCGAGACACGCTAAACAAAATGGCGCAAGCATTGGTTCAATAGTCGTGCAGTAGGTTTCATAAAGCAGTGACACAAGCCAAATTCAGAATTTAATAGACGTTAAAACAGTATTTTAGTAACGGAGTTTCAAATGCAAATCAATGCCGCCGAAATCAGCGAACTGATTAAATCAAAAATTCAAGCCATTCCTACTGCTGCTGAAAAGCGCTCAGAGGGCACCGTCATATCGGTGACGGACGGTATCTGCCGCGTTCACGGTTTGGCCGATGCGATGCAGGGTGAAATGCTCGAGTTTCCCGGTGGCACATTTGGTCTGGCGCTTAATTTAGAGCGCGACTCTGTTGGCGCAGTCGTGTTAGGCGAATATCAGCACATCTCCGAAGGTGATACCGTGAAATGCACGGGCCGCATTTTGGACGTGCCAGTCGGCCCCGAACTCAAAGGTCGGGTGGTCAACGCCTTGGGTCAGCCTATTGACGGCAAAGGGCCGATCAATGCAAAAATGACCGATATTATCGAAAAAGTAGCGCCCGGCGTAATTGCCCGTAAATCGGTATCGCAGCCTTTGCAAACTGGCCTGAAATCTATTGACGCAATGGTGCCCGTCGGCCGCGGCCAGCGCGAATTAATCATTGGTGATCGGCAAACCGGTAAGACGGCCGTGGCCATCGACGCGATCATCAACCAAAAAGGCAAAGACGTAACTTGCGTGTACGTCGCGGTTGGTCAAAAAGCATCGACCATTGCCAACGTGGTGCGTAAACTTGAAGAGCATGGCGCAATGTCGTACACCATCGTTGTCGCGTCATCGGCGTCTGAGTCTGCGGCGATGCAATTCGTTGCCCCGTATTCCGGCTGCACGATGGGCGAATACTTCCGCGATCGCGGAGAAGATGCGCTGATTATCTATGATGATTTGTCGAAGCAGGCCGTTGCCTACCGTCAAATCTCATTGTTGCTGCGTCGGCCACCAGGCCGTGAAGCTTACCCAGGCGACGTGTTCTATTTGCACTCGCGTTTGTTAGAGCGCTCAGCACGCGTAAATGAAGAGTATGTCGAAAAATTCACCAATGGGGCAGTCAAAGGCAAAACCGGCTCGTTAACCGCATTGCCAATCATCGAAACCCAAGCCGGCGACGTGTCTGCATTTGTGCCCACCAACGTGATCTCGATTACCGACGGTCAAATTTTCTTGGAAACCGATTTATTTAACGCTGGTATTCGCCCGGCTATTAACGCCGGTGTGTCCGTGTCCCGCGTGGGTGGTGCTGCACAAACAAAAATTATGAAGCGCAAAGACACCGGCGCTGGTGTGCGCTTGGCGCTCGCGCAGTACCGTGAATTGGCGGCGTTTGCTCAGTTCGCATCTGATCTTGACGAAGCCACCCGCAAGCAGTTAGAACGCGGCAAGATGGTAACGGAACTCATGAAACAGGGTCAATATTCGCCCATGCAAGTGTGGGAGATGGCGCTGATCTTGTTTGCGGTAAACAACAACTATATGGATGACGTAGAAGTTGGGAAAGCGCTTGCATTTGAAAAAGCTTTGCGTGATTTTGTCAAATCAAAATACGCAGCGTTGATGGATTCCATCGACAAAGCGAACAACTTATCAGACGCGGATGAAAAAGCATTGCATTCAGCCGTAGCAGACTTTAAGAAAACGGGCGCTTACTAATTTTCCAAGGTGGCAATTCCGCTTAAAGCGCGTCAGCGGTTTAGATGGAATAAAGAGGTTTGGCAAAGGGTTTTAAATGGCAGGCTCAAAAGAAATTCGCACGAAGATCAAGAGCGTTGAAAATACGCGCAAGATCACCAAGGCCATGGAGATGGTCGCCGCGGCCAAGATGCGCAAAGCGCAGGAACGCATGCGCGCGGCGCGTCCCTACGGCGAGAAAATCCGTAGCGTCGCGGCTAATTTATCGCATGCCAATCCCGATTACAAACATCCGTTTTTGGTTAAACATGATGCCGTAAGAAACGTCGGCGTCATTATGGTTACCTCAGACAAAGGTCTTTGCGGCGGCTTGAATACAAACGTCATGCGCATGATGGTGAACAAAGTTAAAGAGTGGGAAAGCTCAAGCGCTAAAGTGCAAGCAACAGCAATTGGCACCAAGGGCTTCTCATTTTTGCAGCGCTATGGCATTCCCGTCGTTTCGCATGTGTTGGGCTTAGGCGATAAGCCACATCTCGATAAAATGATTGGTCCGGTGAAGATTCAGCTGGACGCATTCACCGAAGGCAAAATCGACGCGCTTTATATTTGTTACACCAAGTTTGTAAACACGATGCGTCAAGAGCCGGTGTGCGAACAACTGCTCCCGCTGACCGGCGAGCAGCTCGGTGCGCCAGACTCATCGTGGGATTACATTTACGAACCCGACCCGAAAGCAGTGTTGGATGAATTGTTGGTGCGTTATATCGAGGCGGTGGTTTACCAAGCGGTATCAGAAAACATTGCGTCGGAACAGTCTGCACGGATGGTTGCGATGAAGTCTGCAACCGACAATGCCAAAAAGGTGATCGACGATTTGAAACTGACCTACAACAAAGCGCGTCAAGCGGCGATCACTAAGGAATTGTCTGAGATTGTTGGTGGCGCGGCCGCCGTTTAAAATGCATCGCTACATCGCAGTTTCGTTGCGGTTTAGTTTATAAAACAGAATTCGAATTAAATTTAGTTTAGGAATAGATCATGAGCCAAGGAACAGTCGTTCAATGTATCGGTGCGGTGGTAGACATTCAGTTTCCCCACGGCGCCATCCCGAAAGTTTACGAAGCGTTGACGCTGCAAGACAGTGATCAGGCGAGCTTTGCTGAAAAGGGCCTGACCTTTGAAGTCGAGCAACAGCTTGGCGACGGCGTCGTGCGTTGCATCGCAATGGGCTCATCTGATGGAATTCGCCGTGGCATGAAAGTGAACGGCACTGGTGCCGGTATCCGCGTACCGGTTGGCCTCGGGACACTTGGCCGCATTATGGATGTGCTTGGCCGCCCGATTGATGAGCAAGGCCCCATTCAATGCGAAGAGCGCCGCGAAATTCACCAGGCGGCACCCAAGTTTGATGAACTTTCTCCTTCCGTAGATTTGCTTGAGACCGGCATTAAAGTTATCGATTTGATCTGCCCCTTTGCAAAAGGCGGCAAGGTTGGTCTGTTCGGCGGTGCGGGTGTGGGCAAAACGGTGAACATGTTGGAGTTGATTAACAACATCGCCAAAGAACATTCAGGTTTATCCGTATTCGCCGGCGTGGGCGAGCGTACCCGCGAAGGTAACGATTTTTACCACGAGATGACCGATGCAGGCGTTATTAACAAAGACGACCTCTCCAAATCAAAAGTGGCGATGGTGTTCGGCCAAATGAACGAGCCACCGGGCAACCGTCTGCGCGTGGCGCTTTCTGGCTTGACGATGGCTGAAAAATTCCGTGATGAGGGCCGAGATATTTTGTTCTTCGTGGATAATATTTATCGCTATACATTGGCGGGCACGGAAGTGTCAGCGCTTTTAGGTCGTATGCCATCCGCCGTGGGTTATCAGCCGACATTGGCTGAAGAAATGGGCGTTTTGCAGGAGCGTATTACCTCCACCAAAACAGGTTCAATCACATCAATTCAGGCTGTGTATGTGCCTGCTGATGACTTGACCGATCCTTCGCCTGCTACAACATTTGCCCACTTGGATGCAACAGTGGTGTTGTCGCGTGATATCGCTTCGCTCGGTATCTACCCAGCGGTTGATCCGCTCGATTCAACCTCACGCCAGATTGATCCAAACGTGATTGGTGAAGAGCACTACACCGTAACCCGCCGCGTGCAGGCAACCTTGCAGCGTTACAAAGAATTGCGCGACATTATTGCGATCTTGGGTATGGATGAATTGTCGCCCGAAGATAAATTGGCCGTTGCCCGTGCGCGTAAGATTCAGCGCTTTTTGTCACAGCCGTTCCACGTTGCTGAAGTATTTACCGGCTCGCCGGGCAAATACGTGACCCTGAAAGAAACCATTCGCGGCTTCAAAATGATTGTGGACGGAGAATGCGATGCGCTGCCTGAACAAGCGTTCTACATGGTCGGCGGCATTGATGAAGCGTTTGAAAAAGCGAAGAAAATGAATTGATGCAATCGACAAAAGTACATTCCCCCTTTTGTCGAAATTAGTTTGTAAAACGCTTGGCACGGCCAGATCGTTTTTTGGTTTAACGCAGAACCGAAAACCATAAACCGAAATTCAAACGCAAAACCGGACACCAGCATGGCAACTTTGCACGTAAATATTGTTTCTGCCGAACAGGCCATCTTTTCAGGTGAAGCCGAAATGGTGGTCGCACCCGGTGAAACCGGTGAGCTGGGGATTTTGCCCGGACATACACCGTTGATGACGCGCATCCGTCCGGGTACCGTTAAGATTAAAGTTATCGGGCAAGCTGAAGAAGAATTAGTTTATGTTTCGGGTGGCATCCTTGAGGTGCAGCCCAAAGCGCTAACGATCCTCGCTGATACCTCCATTCGCGCCCGCGACCTCGATGAGGCAAAGGTTGTGGAAGCTAAACGACAAGCGGAGGAAGCGCTCGCTAACCGCGCAAGCGGCCAGGATCGGGCGCTTGTGGTTGCCGAGTTGGCCCAATTGGCTGCCCAGCTACAAGCCATTCAAAAATTACGCAGAAAATAAATAATTGCGGTACAATAAAGATGCCGTAACGGTTTAGAGGCGAAATACAATTTTAGGCAACGGACTAATCTCCGTTGCCTTTTTCTTTTTCGGCCGCTCTATTTGTCGCGTTGGGATTTGCTTGTCTGCAAACCAAGCGAGGAATTCACCGCGTCATGCTTTACACATGCAAAATCTTTACAGATAAAATTTTTTTACGGCAGAAAAATTCTCACTCTTAAAAGCACTATAAACTTCGCAAAGAATTTTAAAAAGAGTTTGCCAAGATGACTTCTGTACCCAACACACTAGCGCCATTTCAGGATTTAACCAAACCCAACCTCAGCGTAGTTGTACTGGCTGCAGGACAAGGCAAGCGCATGAAGTCGGCGTTACCAAAGGTGTTGCATCCGATTGCCGGTAAAGCAATGTTGGCGCATGTGGTTGATGCCGCAAATCAGCTCTCGCCCGATCAGGTCTGCGTAATCTATGGTCACGGTGGCGAAGTGGTACGCGCGGCCTTTGCCGATCAATCGTTGTTATGGGCAAAACAAGAGCCCCAGCTTGGCACTGGGCACGCGGTGCTGCAAGCGATACCGCAGCTTGCACCACACGGCGTGACGCTGGTTCTATACGGTGATGTTCCGCTGATTCGCGCGGCCACGCTCGCCAAGTTGGTCGCAATCGCTAAACAAAATACGTTGGCGTGGCTAACGATGCGTGTCAAAGACCCAAAAGGATTGGGTAGAATTTTGCGAGATGAAGGCGGAAAAGTCACTGCAATTGTTGAGGACAAAGACGCGACCAATGAGCAACGCCAAATAGACGAAATTAACACAGGCTTTCTCGCCTGCCCAACAGCATGGCTTGCCAAATGGTTACCAGTATTAAGCAACCGCAACGCGCAAGCTGAATATTATTTAACCGATATTCTCGCGCTTGCTGTTGCTGAAGGACGCAAAGTTGAAACGCTATCGGCTGATACTGAATTCGAAATCATCGGGGTGAACAGCAAAGATCAACTCGCCCAATTGGAGCGCGTCTACCAGCTCGAAAACGCCCGACAACTAATGGTTCAAGGTGTATCGCTCATCGACCCCGCCCGAATCGATGTGCGCGGCACTCTTACGGTAGGTGAAGATGTCTCAATTGATGTGAACTGCATTTTTGAGGGGCAAATCCATCTTGCGGCAAACGTAAAAATCGGCGCTAACTGCATCTTGCAAAATTGCATTGTCGGCTCAGGAACTGAAATATTGCCGTTCACGCACATTGATTCTGCAACCATTGGCTGCAACGCCCGCATTGGCCCCTACGCTCGCCTGCGGCCCGGTACAACGCTTGCCGACGAGGTACACATCGGCAATTTTGTAGAGGTCAAGGCGAGCGTTGTCGGCGCGGGTAGCAAAGCCAACCATCTCTCCTACGTTGGCGATGCCAGTGTCGGTAAAAACGTGAATATTGGCGCGGGCACCATCACCTGCAATTACGATGGCGCAAACAAACACCGCACCGTCATTGAAGACAACGTCCATATTGGCTCCGATGTGCAATTAATCGCGCCGGTCACTGTCGGCAAAGGTGCCACGATAGCGGCGGGCACGACGGTCTGGAAAGATGCGTCGCCAGGTGAACTCACGATGAATCAAAAATCGCAAACGACGCTACCAAACTGGACGCGACCATCGAAAAAAAAATAGCTACAGCGGCTGCAAAGCCTACGATTGCCCGCATTGAATCATAACAGCGAGAGTCCCTCGCTTGCTTAAATGCAGTCTGAGAATTGCTAAACTCTGACCATGGAAAATACAACAAACTTCAGTCGCCGTTTCACCCTAGAAAACCTCGATATCCGAGGCCAAGTCGTACGTCTGTCGGACGCTTGGCGTATGTTGCTTGCAGCGCGAAACTATCCACCGCATGTTGTCAGCTATCTCGGCGAAATGGCATGCGTTTCAGTGCTCGTTGGGGCGGGGCTTAAACATGCTGGTCGAGCCACGTTGCAGATTCAAGGCGGCGCAATTGCCAAGCTCGCAGTTGTCGATTGCACCGCGTCCCTAGGCATTCGCGGCATGGCCGCGTTTGATGAAAGCCGCGATGCCGCGACCTTCGCCGATTGGGTCAGTGGCGGGCGAGTAGCGCTCTCGGTTGCGCATGCTGAGACCGGTCAAGTTTATCAATCAATCGTGCCCGTATCAGGGCTGAGTGTCGCGGAGTGTTTTGAACATTACTTTGATCAATCCGAACAATTGCCCACACACTTATGGCTTGCCGCCAATTCGGACGGTGCCGGCGCTTTGCTGCTGCAGAAATTGCCAAAGGCCGATAGCCGCGATCCGGATGGCTGGGCACGCGTTGAGCAATTAGCTGCGTCGGTTAAGACTGACGAACTCATCAACCTGAACGCCGAAGTCCTCTTGCAACGTCTTTTTGCTGAAGAGGATGTCCGGCTTTATGAAGCCAAGCAGGTCTTTTGCGATTGCAAACGCGACGATCACAAAGTCAAAAACATGCTGCGATCGTTAGGGCGCAAGGAGGTTGATTCGATGCTCGCCGAGCAAGGCGAAATTGTGGTCAAAGACGATATGTGTAACGAGGAGTACCGGTTTGACCAACCAGCCGTTGAGGCAATCTTCGCCGAAGACGCTTCTTAACGCGCTCATTGCAAAAAATACCATTAAACGGCTTTTACACCCACAACAACATGTCTAACCCCCCCCCAAAGACCGCAGGTGGGCCGCTGGCAGGCTTAACAGTGATCGAGATGGGTACACTCATTGCCGGGCCGTTCTGCGGCCGCCTGCTGGCCGAATTCGGTGCGGAGGTTATCAAGATAGAATCGCCATCGGATACATCCAGCGAGAGTGGTGATTCGGGCGGTGACCCGCTGCGCAAATGGCGCAAGCTACATGATGATGGGTGCGAAAAAACCTCGCTGTGGTGGTACGCCCAAGCACGGAACAAAAAATCAGTCACGATCAATTTGCGCGAACATGAAGGACAGGAAATCGCCCGAAAATTGATCAGCACCGCTGACATCTTGGTTGAAAATTTTCGCCCCGGCACGCTCGAAAAGTGGGGCTTAGGTTACGACGTGTTATCCGCCGAAAACCCGAAGCTCATTATGGTCAGGATGTCCGGATTCGGCCAAACAGGCCCCTACAAAGACCGAGTTGGCTTTGGTGCAATTGGCGAATCGATGGGCGGGATGCGCTACATCACCGGTTACGCCGATCGTGCACCCGTACGCGTTGGCATCTCAATCGGTGATTCGCTGGCCGCCATGTACGGCGCGATGGGTGCGCTGATGGCGCTGCATCATCGCCATGCTTCAGGGCGCGGGCAGGTGGTGGATGTCGCGTTATACGAGGCCGTGTTTTCGATGATGGAATCGATGCTGCCAGAATACGGTATGACTGGCTTTATCAGAGAACGAACAGGCGCGAGCTTGCCCGGGATCGTCCCATCGAACACCTACCTTTGCGGCGACGGTCAATACATTGTGATTGGCGCCAATGGCGATTCGATTTTTAGACGAATGATGGCCGCAATTGGCCGCGAGGACTTGGGGAACGATCCCAATCTGGCCGACAACGCCGGTCGGAGCGCGCGAACCCAAGAGCTTGACAATGCGATCGCCGCATGGACAAAAACGATTGCGCTCGATACAGGCCTAGCGATATTGGAAAAAGCTGACGTACCCGCAGGCCGTATTTATTCAATTGCCGATATCGTTAACGACATGCATTTCCAAGCGCGCGGCATGATCGAAACGCATGCACTGAGCAAATGCGGAGTCAAAAGTGATGAGCTGCTGCTGCCCGGCATCGTTCCAAAACTCTCCGAAACGCCGGGCCAAACGCGTTGGATTGGCCCCAAACTAGGCGAACATACCGCAGAAATTTTGCACAGCATCGGCTACGACACTGTCACCCAAGCGCAACTCAAAACCCGAGGAATCATTTAATGAATCACGCAAGCAAGAAAAAAAGCGAGCAACCCATGCAACGCCTATATATCAACGAAGTGGGTGTTCGTGACGGCTTTCAGATCGAAAAAAATATTATTCGTACTGAGACCAAAATTGCTTTCATCGACCAATTATCAAAAACCGGCGTCGCCAAGATCGAAGCCGCTTCATTTGTGCATCCGAAATTTGTGCCAAATATGGCCGATGCCGAAGCAGTATTGGCCAATATCGAACGCGCGCCCAATGTGATTTATTCAGCGATTACACCAAACGTAAAGGGGATGGAGCGCGCCGTTGCTTGCCATCAATCCGGCGCTAAAATTGACGAGATGAATCTCTTCATGTCGGTCTCCGAGACGCACAATATGGCTAACGTCAAGCGCACCACGGCACAATCGTTGGCTGATTTTGCCATCATGGTGCCAATGGCTAAAGCAGCGGGTATCAAACTCAATGGCACGCTTTCGACCACCTTTGGTTGCCCGTTTGAAGGCCTGGTCGAAGAAGACCGGGTGCTCGACTTTGCATCACAATATTTGGCGCTGGGATTTGATGCGCTAACTTTTGCCGACACCACCGGTATGGCCAATCCGCGCCAAGTTGAGCGCCTGATGCGCGAGGCCGTGAAGCGGTTCCCTCGAACCAAAATCACGCTGCACTTCCACAACACACGCGGCATGGGCTTGGCGAATGTCATTGCCGGCATCAACGCGGACGTCATCCACTATGATGCATCGATCGCCGGCCTAGGCGGTTGCCCGTTTGCGCCAGGGGCCACTGGCAATATCTGTACCGAGGATTGCGTGAATATGCTACAAGACTTAGGTTTTGAAACGGGCGTTGATCTGGAACGATTGCTTGCGGCCGCCGTCAAAATACCAATGATCGTTGGTCATGACGTGCCGGGCCAAGTGATGAAAGCGGGCAAGACGATGCAATTGCATGTTGTACCCGACAAGTTATACACGACGTAGTAACAAGCAGCAGTACGCTGCATCATGAGGCGGTGTCAGCCAATGCGCTATCACCATTCATTTATTTAGGAGAACATGTTGCAAAACCAATTTCATGCCAAACGCGCCCCAACGCTCGCAATCTTCTGTGCATTATTAGCGTTTTCCTGTACCGCCAACGCAGGCGGATTGGATAGCCTGCAAACGCTTTCGCAGGATCAATTCAAAAAACTAACGAAAGACATCGGTGCCGCCGCTGCCTATCGCGGCGTGGCGCCCGGCAATAGTTTAGGCATTATAGGTTTCGATGTCGGACTTGAAGCGACCCAATCCAAAATTGAAAATTCAGGCATTTTGAAACAAGCGGGCGGCGGTGATTCGTCAAATCTGTTTGCACCCAAATTACATGTCCACAAAGGCCTTCCTGGCGGGTTTGACATTGGCGCGTTTGTCAGTCGCGTGTCAGGTGTCGACGCTTCGCTCATCGGCGCTGAGGTGCGCTACCAAGTAATTGAAGACGGCCTTGCCACGCCATCGTTTGCGTTGCGCTTATCCGGAACCAAAGCCACCGGTGTTTCACAACTCAATTTATCGACGGTTGCGGTTGACGCAATCGTCTCAAAGAAACTCACCTTCATCACGCCCTACGCGGGTATCGGTAGCGTGCGCATTTCTGGCGCGCCGAAAGTTGGCGTGCTCAGCGATGTCACAGCAACAGATTCACGTGTTTTTGTTGGTGTGAACGCCAACTTTCTGGTTACCAATTTCGCCATTGAAGCTGAAAAACTGGGTGGCGTGAGCAGCGTGTCGGCGAAGGTTGGCTTTCGATTCTAATTTACAGCGTATATTTGTTGATCGAACTTGGGGCGGAAATGGTTAAAAAAATAATTCAGATTGCAGCGACGATGGCGATTATGTTGACAAGTGTTGTCACTATTTTGGCCAGCAACCCAGCGCATGCTGAAGCGCTCGAAAAGAGAAAAATCACCATCGCTGTCGGTGGCAAAAGCCTCTTCTATTATTTGCCGCTGACCATCGCCGAACGCCAAGGATATTTTAAAGACGAAGGCTTGGAGGTGGAAATCCCCGATTTTGCGGGCGGCGCTAAAGCGTTACAGGCGCTGGTCGGTGGCAGCGCAGATTTAGTCTCCGGGGCGTTCGAGCACACCATCAATATGCAAGCCAAAAAGCAGCCAATCAAGGCTGTTGTATTGCAGGCAAATTTTTCATCTATCGCGCTCGTGATGCCCAAAGATAAAGCGGCAAAATATAAATCTGCGAAAGATTTAAAGGGCTTAAAAATCGGTGTCACCGCGCCTGGATCATCATCCAATATGTTTGTTAATAATTTGCTCGCCAAAGAAGGCTTGAAGCCAACCGACGTCTCCATCGTCGGCACGGGCGCAGGCGCGGGTGCGGTCGCCGCGATGGATAAGGGCGAGCTTGACGCCATGTCGAATCTTGATCCCGTGATCAGCCAGCTGGAGGCAAGCGGTAAATATGTGGCAGTAGCTGATAGCCGTACCGAGCGCGGCATGAAAGATTTATACGGCGGCGATTATTTGGCTTCCTGCATTTATGCGACTGATGAGTTCATCCAGAAAAATCCGCAAACTACGCAAGCCGTCGTGAATGCGATGGTTCGGTCGCTTCGCTGGTTAGCCAAAGCCACCCCGGAACAAATCATGGCAGTGGTGCCGGAAGCGTATTTGTCTGGCAACCGTTCGCTCTATAAACAAGCGCTGTTAAAAAACATGATCGGCTATTCCACCGACGGCAAGATGACGTTAAAGGCCGCTCAGAATGTATACAACGTGTTGAAGCAATTTGAGCCGTCCGTGATAGCGGCAGGCGACGTAATAAAGCTTGAGCGGACGTTTGATAACCGGTTTGTAGTGAAAGCGGACGCCAAATATAAATAGCATCGAGCCCGAAAGTTATGCCGACATCAATATTAAAACACCGCTATCAACGGGCCTCTTCAGCCATTTTCTGCTCAAACACCTCTCCAGCGCTAGCGGTTGACTAAAAATGGCCATTACAGCGGCACTTACACTGGACAATATTTCGGTCACATTCGCGAGCGGATCGGGTCACTTAAGTCAGGCGAACGGCTACACCGCCGTCAAAAACACCACGCTGCACATCGCCGATGGCGAATTTGTATCCGTCGTTGGTCCCACCGGCTGCGGCAAATCCACGCTGCTCAATATTGCGGCAGGTCTGCTGTGCCAATCGTTGGGTGAAGTAAAAATATTTGGCGAGCCGCTGAATGGAATCAATACCAAAGCCGGCTATATGTTCCAAGCCGAATCGCTCATGCCGTGGCGCTCAGCGCTCGGTAACGTCATTGCGGGACTTGAATTTCGCGGCGTAGGAAAACCAGATGCGATACGCCAAGGCGAAGCATGGCTAGAGCGCGTCGGACTAGCCGGCTTCGGCGCACGCTACCCGCATCAACTCTCGGGCGGCATGCGCAAACGTGTAGCGCTCGCACAAATGCTCATTCTCAATCCAAAAATCATGTTGATGGATGAACCCTTCTCCGCACTGGATATTCAGACGCGGCAGCTCATGGAAAACGAACTGTTGCAACTTTGGGAGGCCGATAAAAAGTCTGTGCTTTTTATTACGCATGATTTGGAAGAGGCAATCTCGCTATCGGATCGCGTCATTGTCTTGTCGGCCGGGCCCGCCACCCATCCGATCGGTGAATTCGTGATTAATCTGCCGCGCCCCAGAGATGTCGCCGAAATCCGTATGACGCCGCGATTTTTAGAACTGCACGAGCAGATATGGAGTGCGATGAAAGAAGAAGTGCGGAAGGGCTATCAGCAAACGAAGAATAAGCTGGTGGGTTGATGGGACATATTTTATGAAAAAAACGCCTCTTTGGTTCTGGCAAATAGCCCTGCTCATTACGCTCTTTGCGTTTTGGCATTTGCTCACTGCGCCCGGTTTACTCCCCACCTTCTATTTTGAAAACGATGATAAAGCCGCCTTCTTTTTCGGTGAGCCACTGCGAATTTTTAAAGTCATTTGGATTTGGTTTTTAGAAGGCGAAATTTATCCGCACCTTTGGGTGACGATGACCGAAACCGTCCTCGCGTTCGGCATCGGCACGTTGCTTGGCTTAGCCGTTGGCCTGTGGTTGGGCTTAAGCCAATTCGCATCGCAAATCGCCGATCCTTATATCAAAGCTGCCAACGCAATGCCGCGCGTGATCTTGGCACCGATTTTCATGGTTTGGTTTGGACTTGGCATTTGGTCAAAAGTAGCGCTCGGCGTGACGCTGGTTTTTTTCATCGTTTTTTTCAACGTTTACCAGGGCGTAAAAGAAGTGTCCCCCGTCGTGCTCAACAACGTCCGTATGTTGGGCGCATCGCAATCTCAATTGTTGCGCCATGTGTACCTGCCATCAGCCACCTCTTGGGTGTTCTCCAGCTTGCACACTTCTGTTGGCATGGCGTTCGTCGGCGCGGTTGTCGGCGAATACTTGGGTAGTGCCAAAGGCGTCGGCTACTTGATCCATCAAGCCGAGGGCACATTCGATATCAACACCGTCTTTGCAGGCATTTTGGTGTTGACGGTGTTTGCATTACTACTCGATTATGTGGTCACGTTTGCTGAAAACCGATTGCTAAAATGGCGGCCGGGGCAAAGTGAAACCATCTGAAACGCCTTGCCAATGCTAGGGCTTGGTCGTTTCTTGGCCGTTATTTATTCTTCTCTTTCCATCCCGCCAATATCCAAATTTAATTCTTGAATTTTCCGCGTCAACGTATTGCGACCGATGCCGAGCAACGTCGCCGCTTCGATTTTCCGCCCACCTGTATGCGCCAACGCTTTCACAATCAGCGCGCACTCAAAGCTGCGGTTGAGTACATCGTAAACATTTTTCTCGCCGCGTCCTAGCGAGGCGGTCACTTCGCGCTCGAGCGCGCGTCTCCAATCACTATTGGAGTTGCTGCTGGCTTTGCTCCCATCGCCGCGCACGTCGGGGGGCAGATCGCCGACCTCAACCATTTGCCCCGGTGCCATAACGGTAATCCAGTGGCATAAATTTTCGAGCTGGCGCACATTGCCGGGAAAGTCTTGTTGGCTCAAAAAATGAAGCGCCACAGTTGAGAGCTGTTTGGTTTCTGTTTTGAGTTCACGCGCACTCTTGGCTAAAAAATGTTTGATCAGCAGCGGAATATCCTCGCGCCGTTCGCGCAGCGATGGCAAACGCAGCCGGATTACGTTTAAGCGATGGAACAAATCTTCGCGAAATAATCCCTGTTTAACACGCGCTTCCAAATCCTGATGGGTGGCCGCAATCACCCGTACATTGGCGGTCATCGGCGTGTGGCCGCCGACTTTGTAGTACTGCCCGTCGGATAAAACGCGCAGCAGACGCGTTTGCAATTCAGCTGGCATATCGCCAATTTCATCTAAAAATAAGGTGCCGCCTTCAGCCTGTTCAAACCGCCCGCGTCGGGTGGTGGCGGCACCGGTAAATGCGCCGCGTTCATGACCAAATAATTCGCTTTCCAATAAATCTTTCGGAATCGCAGCGGTGTTGATCGCAATGAAGGGCTTGTTGGCACGCGGGCTATGCCGGTGCAAAGCGTGGGCAACCAATTCTTTGCCGGAGCCCGATTCACCCGTAATCATCACCGTGGCATGTGATTGCGAGAGTCGGCCAATCGCGCGAAACACTTCTTGCATGGCGGGTGCTGCGCCTAAAATTTCTGGTGCCGATGCACTGACTTCAGCTAACGGGGTGTGCTGATCCAAGCGTATGCTTTCATCAAGCGCACGCCGAATCAACTCGACTGCATGATCGACGTCGAAGGGCTTCGGTAGGTATTCATACGCGCCGCCTTGGAATGCGGCAACAGCGCTTTCCAAATCGGAATACGCCGTCATGATGATGATGGGCGTGGCGGGCAGCTTGGCCTTAAGCATCTGCATAAAATCCAATCCCGATGCGCCCGGCATACGGATGTCGCTAATCACGACTTGCGGAGTGGCCTCGATATCGTCCGCGTCAAGACTGTCCATACCCTCCTGTGCCGAGACAAATGATTTGTAAGCAATCGCTTCCCGCGACAACGCCTTTTCGATCACCCAACGGATGCTTTTATCGTCGTCTATAATCCAAACTGGTTTCATGAATTCTTTCTATCGTCTCGGGCGTTGGCACTTTTGGCGCAAACGCCGTTATTTTGTCGACATTGGTTGGATGACGGGGTTGGGTGCGCCGTTAACGGCGCGTGCTGGCGCGTCAATAACCGGTAATAAAATGCTGAAGCAGGTGCGCTTAGGTTGGCTCTCGAACTCAATAATGCCGTGGTGCTGGTTTATAAAATTTTGCGCAAGCGATAGCCCCAAACCAGTGCCGCCTTCACGGCCAGACACCAAGGGATAGAACACCTTGTCTTGTAAGTTATCAGGCACGCCGGGCCCATTGTCGATAATGTGAATTATGATCGCGTGGCGGTAACGGTTTTTGGCGAGTGTGACTTGCCGCGCAATGCGCGTCACCAACTGTATTTCGCCGCTGCCATGCATCGCCTGTGCGGCGTTGCGGGTGACGTTCAGTAACGCTTGGATGAGCGGCTCCAGATCAGCATAAAGCTCGGGCAGGCTGGTGTCATAATCGCGCTTAACGGCGATATTGTCGGGAAACTCAGCAAGCACCAAAGCGCGCACCCTTTCCAGCACCTCGTGAATATTGACCTGACCCATTTTGGGGCGACGATGCGGTGTCAGCAGCCGGTCCATAAGCGCTTGCAACCGATCTGCTTCTTTGACGATCACTTGGGTGTATTCACGCAAATCGGTACGCAAATCGTGTCCGTTTGTGTGGGAAAGCAAATCTGTTAGCTCTCGCTCCAACAACTGTGCCGAGCCGCGAATGCCGCCCAGCGGATTCTTAATTTCATGTGCCAGATTGCGGATCAGCTCACGGTTGAGCTGTTGGTGTTCCAGAATTTTTTCCTCGCGGGCGATTTTTAGCTGTTGGTCAAGCGGATGGCACTCCAGCACCATTTTCTCGCCCTCCATTGGGCTGGCGACACAACTGACTTGGCGCGATGCATGGCCGGGTAAATCCAGCGTTAATTCGTTTTCATTGAAACCGGCGTTATTTTTACGTACCTGTTGCAGCATCGCGTACAGCGCCGCGTTACCGGGTAACGCCTTTTGCAGGGGGTGACCCGCCACGCTATTGAGGCTGAACGCAAACAGGTTTTCGCAGGCAGGGTTGGCATACATCACGATCAACTCGCGGTCCAAGACTAGAATCGCTGTTGCAAGCAGCTCAAGGCCAGCGTACGCGTTGGAAGAGACATGGGGTGCGTGGGGTCGGTTCACGGTGATCAATTAGGTTTTAAAGAAGCGCTGATAAAGTCAATTTCGTCACCCTACGCAGTTACAAACTCAAAATTTCGTCTTGCGTATCCGCATATCCGGCTGCGAAATTTTTGCGCTCGCAGCTCGTCTGGCTTAGAACCAGACTTAATCAAAGCATCTTGCCATACACCAGCAATTTCCTTGCCACATTGTGCGCCCTTGGCAAGTCGCGGTGCATTTTCAGATTGTAGCGAAGCAAGCGGCGATGCGTGCTAAACATGGATGCGGCTAGCGGCTAGTCCGGCATGCGCAAAATACGTAACAACGGTCGGCATTAACACGCGCATAAAAAAACGCCGGAGGCGGTCAGCGTCCGGCGTTAAAATTTCGATCAGACAAACGACCGAAAGGAGTACGAATTGCTTAGTGAAGATTGCGCGCGGCGGCAAGTGTTGCCGTTTTGTTCTCCGATGGATTGACGGGAACCGATTTACCAGCGGTTAAGTCACGTCGTAAATCATCAATTGTTTTTTCATGCGCGGCGATCGCGTCTTGCAAATCGCGAATCCGGTCAAAATGATGCACCACTTTCTGACGCTCTTCCGCCGTAATGACAGGGACCTGCGCCAACTTAACGCCGCCATTGTTAACGCTACTTTTAGCCGAGGCATTAAACGTCGCTTTGATCGCACGGACACCCTCGCTTTGGCCGTTTTCCTCGTCGAGCGCCGCTTTGGCAGAGGCTAACAGTTTTTGTTCAGCTTCAATGGCGGCTTGAATTGAAGATTGCACGGGCAGTGGCTTAGCGGCTTGCTTAGCGGCAAGCTTGGAAACGACCGGCGTAACGACAGCAACGGGCGGCATTGATTTACCGGTCGTGACGGGTGTCGTAGGCGGCGTCAATACTGTCGCCGTTTTTACCATGGCCGATTCTTCGCTAGGTGGTTGCAATTCAGCGGGTAAGGGCAGAGGTTTAATTTTTGGATTAGCCATCGGTGTTACGACCGCGACTTGCATGGGCGGGGTCGCAACTGGATTGGTTGGAGAAATAATTTCTGTAGCCGAATAGATAGGGACAGGCACTGGCATTGACGCTGACCCTGATCCTTGCGGACGTCCGGCGGCAAGTTTGGGAGCAACAGTGCGCTTTGGTGTGACGGGTGCAACGACAGCGACAGCAACATCAACGGGAACACGAACAACGGAAGGCAAAGCATCGTCCGCAATGGTCGTGTCTCCTGTTGACGCTGGTGGGGCTGCAGGCGCGAACGGCGCGACGGTTGGTGTCACCGCTGCCGTCTGGGGACGCTGCGATGCTGGTGCGCTATTGACCAAAACAGTGATGGGCTCAAGTGCGACGCGTACTGCACCGGCAATCGGCGTGTTCGAGTACGTCACCTTGCCTTGCGAATCGACGAGTTTATACATCGTCGTTGTCCCGTCCGACGCCGCCATGCAGGGCAAGCCTGCTAGGCAGCAAACAACATAAAATATGCTTTTTCCGAGATGATTCATTTGATGAATCCTTCTGGTGAATGTTGGTTTGTTGATCCCTCAGCGATCACCAAGCGCCTACATGAAAACTTTACAAGGCGCGAATTGGTCAAGAGCGGTATAACAACGAAACAGTTTTAGAGCATAGACGCAGAAAAATTCTTTTACAACTCAATGGGTTGTGCTGTTTGCATCGCTAAGCACTAGGGGTGGTGAAGACTGGATAGACGTACAGATGTTGTGCGCAAAAATGCCAAAAAAATACCCGTGCGCACCACCGAGATTGCCGTATTTCCCAAGTGATAAAACCCCATCGCAAAACGCCCAACAAAAAAGGTGGCGCCCTTTCGAGCGCCACCTTCGGCGAAGCGACTAAAAAACGAACTGGTTAAGCTGAGTAATACATATCGTACTCAACCGGATGCGTTGTCATGCGGAAACGAGTGACCTCTTGCATTTTAAGTTCGATATACGCATCGATCATTTCGTTTGAAAATACGCCACCGCGGGTTAAGAAATCGCGGTCTTTATCGAGCGCTTCCAAGGCTTGGTCAAGAGATGAACAAACGGTTGGAATTTTTGCATCTTCTTCAGGCGGCAAGTCATATAAGTTCTTGTCGGAAGGATCGCCTGGATGAATCTTATTTTGTACGCCGTCCAAACCGGCCATCATCAAGGCGGCAAACGCCAAGTATGGGTTGGCGGTAGGGTCTGGGAAACGCACTTCGATACGGCGGGCTTTGTCGGACTGCACAAACGGCACACGGATAGAAGCAGAACGGTTACGAGCCGAGTACGCCAATTTAACCGGCGCCTCAAAGCCAGGCACCAAACGCTTGTACGAGTTGGTACCGGGGTTGGTAATCGCGTTCAGGGCGCGCGCGTGCTTGATCACGCCGCCGATGTAGTACAACGCGAAATCACTTAAGCCTGCATAGCCGGTGCCCGCAAACAAATTTTTGCCATCTTTCCAGATCGACATATGTACATGCATCCCCGAGCCGTTGTCGCCAACGATTGGCTTGGGCATAAAAGTTGCGGTTTTACCGTAGCTATGTGCGACGTTATGGACAGCGTATTTCAAAATCTGTGTCCAGTCGGCACGCTTGGTCAGCGATTCAAATTTGGTGCCGATTTCACATTGACCGGCGTTGGCCACTTCATGATGATGGACCTCAACTTCCACGCCCATGTCTTCTAAGGCCAAACACATGGCGGAGCGAATATCTTGCAATTGATCGACTGGCGGCACCGGAAAATAACCACCTTTAACCGGTGGGCGATGCCCCAAATTGCCACCTTCAAATTTATCGCCGGTTGACCAAGCCGCTTCTTCAGAAAACACTTTGCAAGACGAGCCGGACATATCGACTGTCCACTGTACGGAATCAAAAACAAAAAATTCTGGCTCGGGACCAAAATAGGCGACATCGCCAATTCCCGATGATTTTAAATACGCCTCGGCACGCTTGGCGAGTGAACGCGGATCGCGGTCGTAGCCTTTGCCGGTTGATGGCTCATGCACGTCACACGATAAAACCAGCGTGGACTCATCAAAGAATGGATCGATAAATGCAGTGCCAGCATCGGGCATCAGCAACATATCGGATGCTTCAATGCCTTTCCAACCGGCGATTGAGGAGCCGTCAAAGGCGTGGCCGTCGGTGAATTTTGATTCATCGAACGCTTTGGCAGGCACGGAAACGTGTTGTTCCTTGCCTTTGGTATCGGTAAAGCGGAAGTCAACGAACTTGACCTCATGGTCTTTCATCATTTTCATTACATTTGCGACGGACATTTTTTTCTCCTGGTCAATATTGCGGGGTTACTAAAAGCGTTTGATGCGTTTTTTGTGCAGAAGCTGCTCGGTAAAGCTACGATGACGCCGCGCCACAGTCGAAACCGCTGGTGAGGCAGTAGCGTGTGCAGCCTGACACCTGATACAAGACCCTTATTACAGCAGAAAACATGCCATTGTTACATCTTCTATAGGGCGCTAGTAAGTCACTGAGATGATACAAAAAGATACAGCGACAAAGCAGGCAGAACAAAATAATGCCCCGCTTTGGTGCGAATATAAAGTTTAGCGCCCTAAATAGGGGCGAGCTTAGCGTTGAATCGCGCAATTCATCAATGCACCAGTAAGGTGTTTTCAAAAACGAACGCAACATCAAATTCTATCTTGCCAAAAAGCGATTCGCGTTCACAATACGCTAATGTAAAAATCACAAGAATCGACGAAGCCTTAAGAAGATCACCGAGATAAAGACATGACCGCCCCCCCCAATTCCCATTCTTTCAGGAGCCCCGATCACTACGCCGTTATCGGTAACCCTGTCGCGCACTCCAAATCGCCCGAGATCCACGCGGCCTTCGCGCAACAAACTGGACAGGCGATTTCCTATGTTCGCCTACTTGCGCCGTTGGACGGTTTTGCGCAAACGGTTGATGCACTCCGCGCAGAATGCCGCGAGGTCGCGCATGAAGAGGCGATTGGTGCCCATGGCGGTGCCAGCCGTAGTGCACGATGTGGCGGCGCCAACATCACCGTGCCATTCAAGCTCGATGCGTTCCGCTACGCAACAGAGTTCACGCCACGTGCGCTGCGCGCCGGGGCGGTAAATACGCTTAAGTTTGATGGGGCGGTCGCGCTAGGCGACATCACGGATGGCGTCGGCCTGATTACGGATATCGAAAAAAATCTTGGCTTTGCCTTGAGTGGCGCGCGAATTCTCTTGCTTGGTGCGGGCGGTGCCGCACGCGGCGTGTTGGGCAATTTACTTGATGCCGATCCGTCGTTGCTTGCGGTCACTAACCGGACCATCGATAAAGCCGAGTCCATTGCGTCTCAATTTAACAATGCAAATCAAGGCATCAAAATTTGCGTCATGGCTTTACCCGATTTGCCCAAGCAATCGTTTGATCTCATCATCAACGCTACTTCGGCGAGTCTGTCGGACAACTTGCCGCCCGTGCCAATGAGCTGTTTTGCCGGCTCCAGCACCCGCCCAGCACTTGCCTACGACATGATGTACGGCCGGGAAACGCCGTTCCTCAAGCTCGCCGCCGCCGCTGGTGCGCGCGCCGCAGACGGCCTAGGAATGTTGGTCGAGCAAGCTGCTGAATCGTTTTATTTGTGGCGCGGCATACGCCCAAATACCGCGCCAGTAATGGCGTTTATGCGGGCCGGGACAGATGATCCGGCAGCTAGGAAACCACCTAATCAGCCTAGCCCAAAGGCCGACCTAAAACCAAACCGCAAACCATGATCCGATCATTTTTCAAATTTTTCGCGGCGATTCTTGGCGTGCTGCTGGCGCTGTTTATTGCCTACCAAAGTTACGTGCTTACCCGGCTTTGGTGGTGGAACGATCACGCGCCAAACAGCACCGCTTTCATGCAGGCGAGGCTCGATGTGCTGCAACAAAAAGATGCGCAGGCCACGCTCAAATATCAGTGGGTTGCTTACGAAAAAATCTCGAACAATTTAAAACGCGCCATCATCGTCGCCGAGGATGCCAAATTTACTGATCATGAAGGATTTGATTGGGAAGGCATCCAAAAAGCGATGGAAAAGAACGAACGCAAAGGCAAAATCGTTGCGGGTGGATCCACTATTTCGCAGCAGCTCGCAAAAAATTTATTTTTATCGGGCGAACGCTCGTTTATGCGCAAAGGTGAGGAAGCCTTGATCACTTTCATGCTCGAAAAATTGATGGATAAGGAACGAATTTTTGAAATTTATTTGAACGTTATCGAATGGGGCAATGGCGTCTTTGGCGCAGAAGCAGCTGCACGCTATTACTACGGCGTTTCCGCTGCGCAACTATCGGCAGAGCAAGCTGCCAAGCTGGCCGCAATGGTGCCGCGCCCACGTTTTTATGACAAAAATCGCAATGCGCCGTGGTTATTGAAAAAAGCTCAAATTATTTTGGCGCGGATGCCGCAGGCAGAATTGCCGTGATCTCCGTGGTCTATAACGCGATGAAAGTTGAGGCGCCGGGCGCGACGGTGCGTGAGATGGCTGTTGCCATCGCCGTCGCCATCGGCATGGCCCATAAAGGGATGCGCAGATGGACATGAAGTCGCTATGTGAATGGATTTTCTTTGGCCCCGCCAAGCTGATCGCGTTGTGGCCGCACGCGGGTGGCGCAATTGCGGCAGCGCTCATGGCAGTGCAGGCTGCGGTCAATTTGCGCGCAGGACTTCCTTTTGACAAAGCATTTTTCCGCCAAGCGCCCGTATTCGCCGGTTTGCTGTGGTTGATTTTTGGGTTTTATGAGCAGCAATTTCAGGCGGTGATGGCAGCGCCGCTGAGCGTGAACGCCACTGTAAACGTTTCGACGCCGCTATTTAGGCTGGATTTAATCGTGCTGACGCCTATTTTGTATTTGCTGACGTTATTCGCGCTTTGGACGATTTTGCAAGCAATGACAACAAAGCCTAGGCAGCCGGATAAAATTTAAGTTGATGGTGAACAGCTTTCGCTGTAAACAAAAGTGCAGGAAACGGCGGCACAAAAAATAATCCGATCCGGCGAGCTCACATTAAACGTGCCCACACGGATCGGAATGGTCTAGCAGCTACCAACGCTTCGATATTGCTTAACCCATCGGTTTGATGAGCGGCGTGATTACCGGAGTAATCATCGGAGCAGGTTTTGGTGCGGCAGCTTTCTTTTTAGGCGCTGCCTTCTTCGCTGCAGGCTTCTTAGCAGCTGGCTTTTTTGCAGGTGCTTTAACTACCTTTTTTTTTGCGGCTGGTTTTTTAGCAGCAGGCTTCTTAGCAGCTGGCTTTTTAGCCGGCGCTTTTTTAGCAGCAGGCTTCTTAGCAGCAGGCTTTTTGGCCGCTGGTTTTTTAGCAGCAGGCTTCTTAGCTGCCGGTTTTTTGGCCGCTGGCTTCTTAGCTGCTGGTTTTTTTGCTGCTGGCTTCTTAGCTACAGGTTTCTTTGCAGCTGGTTTCTTTGCTGCCGGCTTTTTAGCTGCCGGTTTTTTGGCTGTTGCCATAATCAACTCCTTTCGATGGTTGGACCGAATTACTTGATATTGCGCACGGCATACCGCAAAAAATTGCCGCACTACCAAAGAACCAGTTCAGACGAACGATTGAGTGATGACGAATGCTGCTGTGCAAAGGTTTTAGAAAATGCGACAGAGCAAAACAACCTCACTCCGCTCGCGGTTGCATCAAAACCATTTAATAAAAACAAAATGATTAAGAAATCTCACGAGCACTTGGTGAAATGATTCTATTACAGATTTTTTTAACAACACCACTTTCGTGTGGTGTCAAGACTGCTTATTTGAGCACGCTCATTGCAAAATGGTATCGATTCGATACTAACGTAATTCCCAATATTCATATTTGCAACATTTTCAGTTTGCCAAACTTCTGCAAGCGCTATTTCAGATCGGGTGTCAGC
>JANYBL010000075.1 GCA_025360815.1 Burkholderiales bacterium | reverse complement strand
TTACGTCACCTCGCGTGGTGACCGGCGGGAGCCGATTTGTTGGCTTGGAGCAGTTATCCCGCCCACACCGGCATGGCTGGATACTGCCGCCCTTCACGGCCACCCAATCCATTCAGCATTACCTTGATGCTCACACTAGCCGGGAACAGGGCATGCTGGCGGCGGTGAAGGAAGGGCAACATACCTGACGGCGGTCGCCAATCACGTGAAGCTATCGATCTCAAGGGTTAGTCGCATTGTTCAGCAGGCTGGGCGTGGGGGCGTGATGGCAAAAGGCAAGACGTGACCCCGTTTTTCCTGATACGTCGCTAGCGTTTTTTCATATGTTGCCGAATCCATGCGGCTAGGGAGGCTTCGTCGATTTTGCCCGCGGCGACATCGAGCATCATTACCGTGGCATCGGGCTGCGGCGCTGTTAGCCGATAGCCGTTGATGTAGAGAAACAAACCGATCGCGAGAAAAGCGGCGCGCTTGCTGCCATCGACAAAGGCATGATTCTTCGCCAGTCCCAATGCATAGGAAGCAGCGAGATCGGCAAGGTCCGGCGCGCCATAGTTGACGAGATTGAGCGGCCGAGCCAGTGCGGAATCGAGCAAACCTTCATCGCGCATCCCGCTCGCACCGCCATGCTCCGCCAGGCTTTCGTCATGCAGTAACAGCAGGACGCGCTTGTCGATCCAGTTCCACTTCACCGTTTACTTCGCCAGCGCGCGGAAAGTGTCCCGGTATTCGCGCATGAAATCGCGACCGGCCTGTACCTGCTCAGCGAAGTCGGGCTGATATGGCGATAGCGTCACCCCATCCGGATTCTCGGTGAGATAAACCGTATCGCCCTTTTCCAACTTGAGACGCGCGAGCACTTCCTTCGGCAGAATGACGCCGACGGAATTACCGATCTGGGTGAGCTTGAGTGCGGACATGATGGCTCCTGCGAGAAGACGATGTTATTACGAACGTTATAATAACAATATCATGCCGAAAGAATCAAACTCTAGCGCTGGTGCGGCGTTTAGGCTATTTTTGCTTGGGAAAGCTCGCCAGATGGCGATCTTCGCTATTAAATCTCGCGAATCCGAGGCACGCACAATGTGCTGGCTATACAAATTTATTCGTTGAACAATGCGTTGCCCATGAGCGGCGCGGGATATGCCCGTCGTTTGCGCGGCATTGCTGTCAAACGAATCGGCAGGCATGACGCCAACGCCGTGTTGGCACCAGCGGATGGGGTTGTCTGTACTTTTCATCACCGTCAATTCCTGATTTTGTAGTCATGGAATTGCGGGCGATTTCGTGCTCGGCTGAAAATATATCGAACCTAGAATCGGCAGGGATGACGCGCACGAAGCCAAAGGCGTCACGTCTCGCCTTTTGCCAACCCCTGCGCTATCGTTAGCGCATGACCCGCCCTCTGCGCATTGAATTTCCCGGCGCCGTGTATTACGTCACCTCGCGTGGTGACCGGCAGGAGCCGATTTGTTGGCTTGGAGCCGTTATTGCGCCCACACCGGCATGGCTGGATACAGCCGCCCTTCACGGCCACCCAATCCATTCAGCATTACCTTGATGCCCACACTAGCCAGGAACAGGGCATGCTGGCGGCGGTGAAGGAAGGGCAACATAGCCTGACGGCGGTCGCCAATCACGTGAAGCTATCGATCTCAAGGGTCGGTCGCATTGTTCAGCAGGCTGGGCGTGGGGGCGTGATGGCGTGATGGCAAAAGGCAAGACGTGACCCCGTTTTTCATGTGACTCCGTTTTCCATGACAAAGTTGACTACAATGCAATCTGCCATTTTGGTCGATTTATTTGACCAATTGCCAGTTGGCGATGAGGTCGATACTCTTGATTTCAGTTTGTCCGGAAATTTTTCCGGAAAATTCTGCGCAGCCTATGCGGAAATCGAAAATATCGCGGAAAAGGCATTCGTCGTATTCACTTTGCCGACGTATACAAATCACGTCTTTATGGGTGTCACAAAAGCCAACGAACTAACGGTCGCGAGGATGCTAGCAAACTTGGAAGACTACGAACGGGAGCACTCGCTGCAGCTTTCTCTGGGAGAAGTAGTTGTCATCCCAAATTATTCAGACGGCAGCGAAGGTTACCCACACGCGCTACTGTTGACGAAGACTACGACTTCTGTCGATTTGGAAAATGTTCCCGATCTGCTTCGAATTCAACAAAAGGAAATCAAGTGTTTTTGCGTAATCCCATTGAGCGAGAAGGAGCTGAACATTCGAAACACGCATGGTCATGATGCCTTAATCGATCACTTTGTCGAACAAGACAAGTCACTCTTTTTCTTCACCGGCTGAAATCGGCGAGTGCGAAAAATGAATAAAGGATTTTGTGTGAACGACTCGTTTGAGTTACTGGTAGTGCAACGCACATTTCGCGAAGCCAAATTGATGGCTAAGTTTCGTGATGTTGATACCAACAGCGAGTGGAATTACGCGAGACGACGGGATTTCAATCTCGAGGGACATGCGATTTCCACTCATTACTTGCTTTGCCTGCCTGAAGTTACGGACTCTGATACTGCAAAGGTCGTCGTAACGTGTGTTGGTTCACGAGCTGCTTTGGATTCGATTCAGCGGGCTGGAGATGTTGTTTTGGTCGAAGAACCATTCGAATATCAAGCTTACTGGCAACTTGAAAAGCAGGCGAGAAAAAAGATGCGGTTAGACGTCCTTCACCAAGGGCTACTTCGTGTCGCTCGCGCCAAGGGGTGGCCGATCACTAATTTTGAGCTAGCGTACTCACAGGTAATCGCAGAAAAAATCGACCTCCATCGTTTTTGGAAAGCGCCGAAATGGAATCGTACGCGCACGATGAGGGGACAAGTTGCCTATCACTACGATATTGATCGTATTGAAATTTTTGCGATCGCTTGGCGCAAAGACGGAACCGAAGTCGGAAAAAAACTTTTGGCTACGACCGACGTCCCGTTTTATGATTTTTTGCACGAGTCCCGCGGCGAATATGGCTGGCTTGACGACCAAACATTTAGATTAACCTCGCGCGATGGGAAATCCGTTTGGGACGCTGTATTTGCGACTGATCGAGACGCTTAATTGCGCACACAATTTGCCTCGCTTCTTTGACCAGTTAGATTAGTTCGAACCAAAGGGGTCACGTCTTGCCTTTTGCCAACCCCTGCGCTATCGTTAGCGCATGACCGCCTCCTGCGCATTGAATTTCCCGGTGCCGTGTATTACGTCACCTCGCGTGGTGACCGGCGGGAGCCGATTTGTTGGCTTGGAGCAGTTATTGCGCCCACACCGGCATGGCTGGATACAGCCGCCCTTCACGGCCACCCAATCCATTCAGCATTACCTTGATGCCCACACTAGCCGGGAACAGGGCATGCTGGCGGCGGTGAAGGAAGGGCAACATAGCCTGACGGCGGTCGCCAATCACGTGAAGCTATCGATCTCAAGGGTTAGTCGCATTGTTCAGCAGGCTGGGCGTGATGGCGTGATGGCAAAAGGCAAGACGTGACCCCGTTTTTCGCTAACCTAGCAAATGAGAAAAAAACGTCGTAGCCAAGGTTTGCGTATTCGCGAACGACAATCGATTTTTCCAAGCGGGACGGCTATGCTTTGCCACGCTCAAATAAGATGTATTCCCCGTCTTTCGCCGTGCCAAAACCAGCTTCGGTGAAACCGCAAGTTCGATAAAAGGCGGCTGCATTGTGGTTTAGCTTGATGCATTTTAATGTGTATTTCCTTTCCAGCCAGCCAGGGAGATTCCTCAGCAATGCTTTCCCCACTCCCGAACGTTGGCGATCAGATTTTACAAAGAGGTGATGAATAAAGCCGCCTTCTTCCTGCACCGAAATGAATCCGACAATTTCTTGACGCCCATCCTCTGCTACGAAAATAGTCTCACCACGCGTCTGGTCATCCAGATCGATCAACTGAAAATTGTCGGAGTCCAGCCACAAATAGTTCTGCCGGCGCGTTAGCAGGAAAATCTGTTGTAGCTCAGACCAGTCTTCGTGGCGAACTTGCCGTACATAAATATGCATTGACCGAGCCTTAAGTTAGTTGTGCCCATTGCGGTTGGTCGGCGATCCTGCCTCGGGGCATTTGTCAATAGCGGAGCAAAAATGTACCAAGTAGCGGGTCAAAACCGTGCTCGAAACATAAAACCCTAGTGCAGGAGCGGCACTTCAGTCATTTATTCTCAAAGATGCCCGCCCAACAAGGAGTTTACTAAACTCGACCGCAGATTAGCGGCCGATAGTGTACTCAATCACCTCAAAGCCCTGTCCGTAAATCCCAAAGCTCGGGAAACAATCTGACGTTCACCATCTCCCGCAAATAGCCCACGCCCGCGGTGCCGCCCGTGCCGCGCTTAAAGCCAATGACGCGCTCCACAGTGGTGACATGGCGGAATCGCCATTGGCGAAAATAGTCTTCGAGATCGACTAATTTTTCAGCGAGTTCGTATAAATCCCAGTGCGCTTTCGGGTTGGTGTAAACCGTGGTCCACGCTTTGACAACGCTATCGTTGGCCACATACGGCAACGACCAATTGCGCTGCGTCGCAACGCTATCCAATACGAAGCCGCGCCGCGCCAACAATCGATTGGCCTCGTCGTAGATAGATGGTGCATCAAGCAGCGCTTTGAGCGGCGTATGCATTTCGGGGCGGTGCTCAAACGGCTTCAACATCGCTGCATTTTTGTTGCCGAAGATAAACTCTAATGAGCGATTTTGGTGCGATTGGAAGCCCGATGATTTAGCGAGGCTTTCACGAAAAGACGAATATTCCGTCGGTGTGAGTGTGGCCAAAATATCCCACGCTTGAATCAAATTATTCATGATGCGCGAAACCCGCGACAGCATTTTGAAGGCCGGCGACAATTCGTCGCCCATGATTTGATTGCGCGCCGCGATCAGCTCGTGCAAAGCGAGCTTCATCCATAGCTCAGTTGTCTGGTGCTGGATGATGAACAATAGCTCGTTGTGTTGCCCCGATAATGGTTGTTGGGCGCTTAATAGTTGATCGAGTTTGAGATAATCGCCGTATGACATCGATTCGCGAAAATCGGCATAGGCACCGTCGGGCAATGCGGGAGAATGTGGACAATCGCTCATGATTGATCGCGTTTATTTGTTGGCTAAAGTGGTTGCTAAAACAGGCGCCGATGTGTGGACAAGTGCGGGCGCAAGTGTGAGGATTTAGTACATCGGCAACGTCGCCTTCAGCACCGAGCCGGTTTGCGCTTCGGTGATGAAGATGTTGCGCGGATCGTTCGGGTCGAAGGCCAGGCTGTTAGTCCAATCGCCACGCGACGAATCGATTCTGTATTTTGGTTCGCCGCGTTTATCAAATTGCCAGACCGTGCCCAAGCCGTTGTGCGCAACGAACAAATGATTATCGCTATCGGCAACGATGCCGTTCGGCCCCGCACCCGCGCCCATGCCGCCGCTCATCTGAATAAATTTGCCCACTCTGGAAACACCGTTATCCACTAGTGGCGCTTGCCAGATGGCGTTATCTCCAGCTGCCGCAATAAACAAAATCGATTCATCATGATTCAACGCCAAACCCTGCGGACCGGGAATGTTGTCCAACAAGCGCTGCACACTGCCATCGGTTTTTAAACGATATGCAGCACCGGTTGCATCTTGCAAGCCAGTCTGGCCACAATCTGTGAAATAGCAATCGCCTGCGTTGGAACCATTGTCGGAGCCATTGCTGGAGCCATTGCCCGCGAAAATAATATTCTTCACGCCTTTAAATCGCTGCGATAGATAATGCGTCAAAAACGGTTTAATGCGCCGCTCATCAACCTCAAGTGCCAATAGACCATGCCGCGCATCCGCTATGATCAAGCGGCCATCAGGGTGGAAACAAAGCCCGCTCGGCCAGCCGTCGTACTTGACAATCAGATCCCATTCGCCGGTTGGCGTGATACGGAAAATACGGCCAAATGGAATATCAACCACCCATAAATTTCCCTTCGCATCAAAACACGGCGCATCAAGGTAGCTCGACACATCGCGTCCGCCTAGATTGGCTTCCACCCATGCATTGCCGATGCCGGATTCATGCAGGTAGCTGGGCAATTCAAAGGCGGTGTCGGTCGTGAGCGAGAGCGGGGCTGAGAACATGGGCAGTGGACTTGAAAAATAGTGGAATTATCGATACGCGATTGTAGCGTTGATTGTAGACTTGATTGTAAGGTGCAACGATGGCTGCAATGTTGCAATGCGATGTTTCAATGCGATGTTTCACACTTGGCTTCATCGGATTCTCAGTACCCTTGCCACGAAACAGCTAAGCGTCCGGCAAAAACGGCACAGTCACAATCCAGCCTTCCAGCGCATCTAGTTCCGGCGGCAAGCCAAAACCCGCACTGCGCCGCTGCCACGCCCACGCCGCCTGCAACGCACACAGCACCGCATCCAAGGTGTCGCCACTCGCGTCGTTTTGCATGGCAGCCACCAAGGCTTTGGTCGCCGCAATCGGAATCCCCAAGCTGTAATCACCGTTGACAAGCTTAACAATCATCTCGCGCCGCGCGTTGGTCAGCGCCGGGGTCTGCTTGGCACGTTGATCGTTTTTATAGGGCGTTTTACCGATGATTGATCGCGCCAGATAACCCGGATAGGCTTCCAAAGCGATACGATTTTCATCGCCGCCATGCTGCCCTGGAACATGAACCCCCGCCGCAAGCAAACGCGGCGCGCCCTCTTGCAGCATATAAACCACAGGCGGATTCACCCATTTCATGGATGAGCTCGAACCGGCCAGCCGATCAACCGGGCGATGCGCGAGCTTCGCGCCAACTGGCCGTGCATCGCAATACGCGCGACATTTTGCGGTTAACTCTTGGCGGGTGATGGTGGTTAGCTTTCGGGTCATCGACGCCCACGTACTCCGGTTGTTCAGCCAGCCAATTTCAGCCGCAAATGGTCGCGGCAACCCAAACGGAAAATCAAATGCCGCCAACCACGGGCCGGGTTCAACCAGACATGCTTCAAATGCGGCGAATGTCGGCAGGCGCTGCACCGCCGTGAGCGCCAGCGCGCCACCTACCATGCGGCCGCGTGCCAGCGTGATCGGCTTTTGCGAGGTAGGGCGACTGGTGAAGTCAACGCCCCAAATTTCGGTACCGACTGCTTTTTCAGTCACGTCGTTGATGTTTAGTTTTAGGATTTTTGGCATAACCATTAGTATGTTAGATACTAGGGCAGGCTGGCTATAAAAACCCGCTTAGAAAAAAATTTCATTGCAATTTTTCACGACGTTTCACAACACTTTTGATGGTATGTATGGCCCCTCAAACCGGCTGGCAATTCTGGATAGATCGTGGCGGCACATTTACCGACATCGTGGCGCGACGCCCCGACGGCACGCTGGCAACCCATAAATTGCTGAGCGAGAACTCGGCACAATACGCCGATGCCGCCATAGCGGGCATTCGCTATTTGTTGGGCTTAAAAAACAATGAGCCAATTCCCGCCGACGCCATCGATGCCGTAAAAATGGGCACGACCGTCGCAACCAACGCGCTGCTGGAACGAAAAGGCGAGCCTACATTGCTCGCGATTACACGCGGTTTTCGCGATCAATTGCGCATCGCGTACCAAAACCGCCCGCGCATCTTTGACCGAGCAATTGTGTTGCCTACGCTTCTATATTCGGATGTCATCGAGATCGACGAACGGATCGGCGCGCACGGTGAAATCATCACGCCGCTCGATGAGATGACAACGAGAAATGCCCTGAACGCCGCATGGATACTGGGGTTTCGGGCAATCGCCATTGTCCTGATGCACGGTTACCGGTTCACCCGGCATGAGCAGCGGGTGGGGGAAATCGCCCGTGAAATCGGGTTCACGCAGATTTCAATTTCGCATGAAGTCAGCCCGCTGATGAAGATTGTTTCGCGCGGCGACACGACGGTGGTGGACGCTTATCTTTCGCCAATCTTGCGGCAATATGTTGATCAGGTTTCTAACGATTTGCCGAGATCTGCCCGTCTTTTTTTTATGCAGTCCAACGGTGGCTTGGCGGATGCCGATGCGTTTCGCGGGAAAGATGCCATTCTCAGCGGCCCGGCGGGCGGAATTGTTGGCATGGTGCGAACCAGCGAAGCCGCTGGTTTTAACAGACTCATTGGCTTCGATATGGGTGGCACCTCCACCGATGTTTCGCACTACGCGGGCACGCTGGAACGCGAGTTTGAAACCCAAGTGGCGGGCGTCAGAATACGCGCGCCAATGATGGCAATTCACACCATTGCCGCTGGAGGCGGCTCGATTTTGCATTTCGATGCATATGAAAAACACGGCCGCTATCGCGTCGGGCCCGACAGCGCGGGCGCAAACCCGGGGCCCGCCAGCTATCGCTGTGGCGGCCCGCTTACCATCACCGATTGCAACGTATTGCTCGGCAAAATTCAGCCAGCGCATTTCCCGAGGGTTTTTGGGTTAAGCGGCGATCAACCGTTGGATGTCGATGTTGTACGCGAAAAATTTATCGACTTAACCGATGAAATTAACAAGGCGACAGGCGTAACCAAAACCAGCGAACAAGTGGCCGAGGGCTTTCTGCAAATCGCCGTTGCCAACATGGCCAACGCGATTAAATTTATTTCTGTACAGCGCGGACATGATGTAACCGAATACACCCTCGCCTGCTTTGGCGGTGCGGGTGGGCAGCATGTGTGCCTTGTAGCGGATCAGCTGGGCATGACGCGGGTTTACATTCACCCGTTAGCCGGTGTGTTGTCGGCCTATGGAATGGGGCTGGCAAATATTGGCGTGATGCGCGAACGTGCCATCGAGCTCGCGTTGGCAGCCGAGAATATGTCCGTTCTCGAATCAGAACTGAATGCGCTTTGTGCCGAAGCACTAACAGTACTGAATGAACAATCAATTGAAGCTCACGCGCTCAATGCGCAGGGCGAAGCCGATCCCGACGTTGAATGCACACGTCTTGTGCACCTTCGTCTTGTGCACCTTCGTCGTGTGCACCTAAAATACGCGGGAACCGATTCAGCATTAGTGGTTTCGTATGCGCCAATTGACGAGATGCAGCAGGCATTCGAAACGCTATACAAGCAGCGCTTTGGTTTCCTGATGACCGGGCGCGCCCTCGTGGTGGAGGCTGTGTCAGTTGAGGTCGTGATCAAAAATGATGCGGCCAACGATGCAGCGACCACCGTTGCCAACATCATTCCAAGCGGTCCAAGCGCCGCGTCCCCGTTGGCGTTTGCGGGATTAACCGCTGGCGCCACGCAACACCAGGCGCCGATATTTTTGCGCGAAGCGCTCGCAATCGGGGAATCAATTCACGGCCCCGCCATCATCGTGGAGAAGAATTCAACCCTTATTGTTGAACCCGAATGGCAGCTCATCGTGACGCCGCTGAATCATCTCGTACTAGAGCGCGCCTGTCCGCGTGCGGTCAGCCACGCCATCGGCACCTTGGTTGATCCGGTCATGCTGGAAGTTTTTAATAATTTGTTTATGTCGATTGCTGAACAAATGGGTTTGCGGCTGCAGCAAACCGCCTACTCGGTCAACATTAAAGAACGGCTGGATTTTTCATGTGCACTGTTCGATGCGGAAGGAAATTTAATTGCTAACGCACCCCATATGCCTGTGCATTTGGGCTCGATGGGTGAATCCATTAAGACGGTAGTGCGCAAAAACAAAGGCCGCATGAGGGCGGGCGATGTGTTTGTGCTCAACGATCCGTATAACGGCGGCACGCATTTGCCGGATGTCACGGTCGTTACGCCCGTTTTTGACACCGGTGATGGTACGGAGGTTGGCGTGGAGGTTGGTGCGGAGGTTGGTGTGGAGGTTGTTGGCGGGCGTGGCCCCGGATTTGAACGCGACAGCAGGGCAATTTTATTTTATGTTGGTTCTCGTGGCCACCATGCCGATATTGGCGGTATTACGCCGGGCTCGATGCCGCCGTTTTCTAAAACGATTGATGACGAAGGGGTGCTACTCGATAACGTCAAGCTGGTCGAAAACGGGGTGATGTTGGAGGCCGCCCTGCGTGCCCGATTAGCCAGTGGGAAACACCCCGCCCGCAATATTGATCAAAACATTGCTGATCTGCGCGCCCAAATTGCTGCCAATGAAAAAGGTGTGCAGGCGCTGCGCAGTATGGTGGCGCACTACGGTTTGGAAACGGTGAATGCTTATATGCAGCACGTGCAAGACCATGCTGAAGAATGTGTGCGGCGCGTGATTGACAAACTCAAGGACGGCGGATTTAAATCGGAAATGGATAACGGTGCAGTGATTTGTGTTCGCATCACGGTCAACCACGACGCACGCACCGCGATCATTGATTTTACCGGCACCTCACCCCAGCTTGCTTCAAATTTTAATGCGCCATCGGCGGTGGTTTATGCGGCGGTACTGTATGTTTTTCGGCTGTTAGTTGATGACGACATTCCGTTAAATGCCGGTTGCTTGAAGCCACTCACAATTATTATTCCGGCAGGGTCGATGTTAAATCCGCAGCCACCAGCCGCCACCGTGGCGGGCAATGTCGAAACCTCACAATGCATAACCGATGCCATCATCGGCGCACTTGGCGTGATGGCGGCAAGTGGCGGCACCATGAACAACTTTACGTTTGGCAACGAGCGTGTGCAATATTACGAGACGGTTGCCGGTGGCACGGGGGCAGGTATGAATGCTGACAACGGTAATGGTTTCAATGGTTGTGATGCGGTGCAGGCGCACATGACCAATTCACGGTTAACCGATCCTGAAATTCTTGAGTGGCGCTTCCCGGTGCGGGTGGATGAGCATGCGATTGTTAAAAATTCCGGTGGCGCAGGCCGGTGGCGCGGCGGTAACGGTGCCTTGCGAAAAATTCGTTTTTTAGAGCCAATGACCGCGGCAATTTTGGCGGGGCATCGGCGTGTGCCGCCGTTTGGCATGGCGGGTGGCGGCGAAGGCGCAGTGGGTGCGAATTGGGTCGAGCGAGCCGATGGCACCACCACGCCTCTCGCATCCTCGGATGAGACCGCAATGCAGGCTGGTGACGTCTTTGTATTACAAACGCCGGGCGGTGGCGGGTTTGGTAAGCCGCAGTGATTTGTTTTAACCGGCTTTAAACATCTTTAGGCCGCTGCAATCAACTTGCTAAACATTTTTCCGCAACCGCACAACTTCAAATAATCAGCAACTTGCGTTGCACTTCTCGAAAATTAAAAAAACATTTTGCGGCGAGCATGATTGCCTATAAAATAGGCGGCTCACTTTAAATAAGTGGCTCCATTTTTAAAATGTTTTCTGTTTTTTGTATCTGATTTTTTTTCGGTTTTTTTTTCGGTTTTTTCGGTTTTTTTTCGGTTTTTATTTCTGGCTTTTTGCTTTTTTGAAAATTCCAACCATTTTCCAAACACCCCATGCAAATCGGCCACATCGTTCTGAGCAACAATTTAATCGCCGCGCCGATGGCGGGCGTGACAGATCGTCCGTTTCGCCAACTTTGCAAAAAGCTCGGCGCAGGCATGGCTGTGTCAGAAATGGTGGCCTCGAACGCTAAGTTGTGGGCAACCGAAAAATCGATCCGGCGCGGCGACCATGCCAATGAAGTCGAACCGATTGTAGTGCAGATAGCCGGTGCCGCGCCTGAGATGATGGCGGAGGCCGCACGTTATAACGTGGCACGCGGCGCACAAATTATCGACATCAACATGGGTTGTCCGGCAAAAAAGGTATGCAATGTTTTTGCGGGCTCGGCGCTACTGCAAGATGAAGCGCTGGTGACAAAAATCGTCAGCGCTGTCGTCAATGCAGTACAAGTTCCGGTCACGCTAAAAATTCGAACCGGCTGGGATCGCGAACATCGTAATGCGTTGGCAATTGCCCGTATTGCCGAAGAAAACGGAATCCAATCACTTGCCGTCCATGGCCGCACCCGGGCAGATTTGTACAACGGCATGGCTGAATACGAGACAATTAAGGCAGTCAAAGAATCGGTGAAAATTCCGGTTGTGGCGAATGGCGATATTGATTCGCCCGAAAAAGCCGCCGAGGTGTTGCGCTATACCAAGGCTGATGCGGTGATGATTGGCCGCGCCGCACAAGGCCGCCCTTGGATTTTCCGTGAGATGGGCTTCTATTTAAAAACAGGCACGCACCTTGCGCCGCCTACCGTTGCCGAGGTGCGCGAGATTGCGGCGGAGCATTTGCAAAACTTGTATCAGTTTTATGGTGAAGAAAAAGGCTACCGGATCGCCCGCAAGCATATTGCTTGGTATATCCGCGGTGGGCCGGGTGCCGATGCGTTCCGCGACACAATGAACCAGATCATCGGTTCTCGCGACCAATTTGTCGCGGTGCTGCATTACTTAAACGGTTTAGAAATGGCCGGGTATACCTTTTTTGATTTTGACCCGCAAGAAAATGCCGAGCGCCAACTGCAGCGTGCGGCTTAAAAAAGTAACAAAACACCCACAATAAGGCAGTCGAGGAAAAGTATGGTTAAGGGTATGGCTAATGCCCCGCGCAGGGATGAGCGGGATCACCGGCATGTGGGCGAACCAAAGGATAGCGAATTGTCCGCTTGCGTTCGTAAAATGTTGACGCAATATTTTAAAGATTTAGACGGTGAAGACGCGACCGATATTTACGATATGGTTGTTGCCAACGTGGAACGACCGTTGTTGGAGGTGGTCATGCATCACGCGGAAGGCAACCAAACGAGAGCCTCGGAGCTGCTTGGTTTGAACCGCAATACGTTGCGGAAAAAATTAACGCAGCATGGGATTGAATGAATTCAGCCAGGCGTGAAGAAAAGAGAGGTGAGGCAACGCACACCGCCTCACCGATCGCTTTTTTTGAATTTTTGGTGCTTGAATTTCGATGTCTGGATTTCACGATGTCTGGATTTCATTAAGGCGCTTAGATGTGTTGGAACTACTTCACGCCCTCTCTTGACTGCGACTGCGACTCCTTTCATTGCGTCTTCCCTTGTGCCTTCCCTTCCCTTCCCGTCCCTTAAGCTTTTCGTTCCCCCTGCCCCCATCTCTCACGCAAACACCACTTCACCAAAAAATCATGAACACACCGATCAAACGCGCGCTTATTAGTGTCTCCGACAAAACCGGCGTGGTGGAATTCGCCCAGTTTCTGGCCTCGCAATGTGTTGAGATTTTATCGACCGGCGGCACCGCAAAATTACTTGCCGAACATGGGCTAACGGTGCTGGAGGTTGGCGCCTACACTGGCTTTCCGGAGATGATGGATGGTCGCGTCAAGACGCTGCATCCGAAAATTCATGGCGGCATTTTGGCAAGGCGTGACGTAAAAACGCACACTGATGCGATGGCGGCGCACGATATTCCGGCGATTGATATGGTGGTCGTAAATCTGTACCCGTTCGCGGCCACGATTGCGAAACCGAACGTGGCGCTTGATGATGCAATTGAAAATATAGATATCGGCGGTCCCGCGATGGTGCGTTCGTCGGCGAAGAACTACGCGTTTGTTTCAATCGTGACCGATGCGGCAGACTACGCTTGTTTGATCGAAGAGATGTTGGCAAATCACGGTGCGGTATCAAGCGCCACGCGGTTTGCGTTGGCGAAAAAAGCGTTTAGCCACACTGCTGAATACGACGCCACGATTGCAAACTTTTTAACGTCATTAGATGTGGATAACAAGCCGCAATTGTTCCCAACCAGTCTGAATTTAAGCTTCAAAAAATCCCAAGCGATGCGTTACGGCGAAAACCCGCATCAGCAAGCGGCGTTTTATAAAGAAGCGAATCCAGCACCCGGCACGCTCGCCAGTTATCGGCAATTGCAAGGCAAAGAACTCTCGTACAACAATATCGCCGATGCCGATGCTGCCTGGGAATGCGCCCGCTCGTTTGAGGTGCCGGTCTGTGTGATCGTGAAGCACGCCAACCCATGCGGCGTAGCGATTGCGGCGGATACGTTGACAGCCTATCAACGCGCTCTAGAAACAGATCCGACGTCGGCATTCGGCGGCATTATCGCGTTCAATCGTGAGGTCGATGGCGCAACGGCAGAATTGGTGTCAAAGCAGTTTGTGGAAGTGGCGTTGGCACCGTCGTTTAGCGCGGAAGCGTTGGCCGTGTTTGCGGTGAAAAAAAATGTGCGTGTGTTGCAAATTCCGTTCGCCAAAAATTTAAACAAATTCGATATGAAGCGCGTCGGCGGTGGCTTGTTGGTGCAGACAGCAGATGATTTTGATGTAGCGCAATTAAAGGTTGTGACAAAGCGCAAACCCAGCGTTGATGAAATGAATGACCTCATCTTTGCGTTCCGCGTCGCCAAGTATGTAAAATCGAATGCGATTGTGTTTTGCCGATACGGGATGACGCTTGGTGTCGGTGCTGGCCAAATGAGCCGAATTGACTCAACCAAAATCGCGGCGATCAAAGCCAAGCATGCAGGGCTAACGCTTAAAGGTTCGGTTGCTGCTAGCGACGCGTTCTTCCCGTTCCGCGATGGCTTGGACGTCATTGCCGACGCGGGTGCTACGGCCGTGATTCAGCCAGGCGGTTCAATGCGCGATGATGAGGTGATTGCAGCGGCAGATGAAAAAAATATTGCGATGGTGATGACGGGCATGCGGCATTTTCGGCACTAATTTTAGTTGCCCGACAAAAATATTCACATGGGAACCCCGCCAAATTTGCAACGCGCGAGGCGCGCCTATCGCCACCCAGGTTATGTATTTACGTGCAACGCAGATGCTTTTAGGGCTAGCCCACTGTTCAAGTACCCTGATACATTACCAGCGAAGCCGCTGAAAATTCTGCCGTCAATTGGCTTGAACTGGGTGAAAGGTAAAAGTGTTGCTTACTTCGCCTAGGCCGTTATTGATAGGCGCAACCGTTTCATTGGTGCAAGTATTAAAAATTCGTTGATGCGATTTTATGGCGAACAAGACGGTCGTAAATATGTTGAGCGCTTACGGCTCAAATCAACGACTTGTAATCTGCGCCGGTGATTTTTTTGATCGTTCAGACTGATGCCATGCTTCGTTTGAACGCGAACAGCGGTGTTGCGTTTGCAGCTTCATCAAAAAGGTTTCCCTTGTTTGAAGTCGACGAATTACAAACTGGAAGTTGGGCAACTTTGGATTGAAAATAGAATGAAACCTCCTGCAATATGAAACTACTAGTTATCGGCTCCGGCGGCCGCGAACACGCTCTTGCTTGGCGGCTTTCGCAAAATCCACGTGTTCAGATTGTTTATGTTGCGCCCGGCAATGCGGGGACAGCGCATCAGGATGGATTAAAAAATATCGATATCGCTGATATTTCCAACCTCGTTAAATTCGCGCAGCATGAAAAAATTCATCTAACCGTTGTCGGCCCGGAGGCACCGTTGGCGGCCGGGGTTGTGGATGCGTTTCAAGCAGCGGGATTAAAAATTTTTGGCCCTACACAACGCGCGGCGCAATTAGAATCATCGAAGGATTTTGCCAAGCAATTCATGGTTCGGCACAACATTCCGACTTCCAAATACGCAACCTTCACCAACGCCGTCGACGCCCGTCACTATGTTGAAGCCGAGGGCGCGCCAATCGTGATCAAGGCGGATGGCTTAGCGGCAGGCAAAGGCGTCGTCGTGGCGATGACGCTCGATGAGGCGCTTGCCGCGATTGACATGATGTTCGCGGACGTTAACGACGATGCAGGGGTTTCTAGCAGCACCACGCGCGTTGTCATCGAAGAATTTATGGGAGGCGAAGAAGCGAGCTTTATCTGTATGTGCGACGGCACACACGCGCTGCCGTTCGCGTCCACGCAAGATCACAAACGGATTTTCGACGGCGATACCGGCCCTAACACGGGCGGCATGGGCGCCTATTCTCCCGCACCCGTGGTCACACCCGAAGTACACGCGCGGGTAATGCGCGAAGTCATCATGCCGACGTTGCGCGGCATGGCCGCTGAAGGCGCGCCGTTCACCGGTTTTTTGTACGCGGGCTTGATGATTAACGCCGCCGGAAAACCGCGCGTGGTGGAATTTAATGCACGCTTGGGCGACCCTGAGACCCAGCCGATCATGATGCGATTGAAGTCTGACTTTTTATCACTGGTCGAGCGCGCCATCGACGGCACGCTGGATAAGATCGAGCCCGAGTGGGATCGCCGTGCGGCACTCGGCGTGGTGATGGCAGCGGGCGGCTATCCCGCATCGCCGATCAAAGGTGATGTCATCGCTGGCCTGCCCACCAATGGTGCGGATCATCATGTGTTCCATGCGGGCACGATTGAATGCGACGGTGCGGTGGTCACGAACGGTGGCCGCGTATTGTGCGTGACGGCGTTGGGTGATACCGTGAAACAAGCGCAGCAACGCGCGTATCAGGTGCTGGCGCCGATTCGTTTTAACGGCATGCAGTATCGGCGTGATATTGGGTGGCGGGCAATTGGACGAAAGTAAGCGCGGCGCTAATTGCATCAGCCAATAACCGCTGCAACCGGACCCCCTTGCCCAGAGCGCATCTTCAAGCATAAACGCCCTAAAAACCCCGCCAGAACTTGTGTTTCAGTTTTTATATCTGTCCTATCGTAATCTTCATTGGAGTAAAAAATGAGCACCATTGAAGTCAAAAACTATTTGCTTAACCTGCAAAATGCCATCGTCAACAAGCTCGAACAAATCGACGGCGGAAAATTTTTACGCGATGAATGGACGCGGGACGAGGGAGGTGGTGGCATCTCGCGCATCATCGAAGGCGGCAAAGTGTTTGAACGTGCCGGGGTTTTATTTTCTCATGTGCTCGGCAAACAACTGCCTCCCACTGCTGCTGCCAATCGCCCGGAAATCGCTGGACGGCCGTGGGAGGCGATGGGGGTCTCACTTGTGCTGCACCCACAAAACCCCTACGCGCCAACCGTCCACATGAATGTGCGCCACTTCATCGCAAGATCATCAATCGATGCCGAACACGATGCGTTTTGGTTTGGTGGCGGCATGGATCTCACGCCCTATTACGGCTTTGAAGAAGACTGCATTCATTTTCACCGCATCAATAAAGAGGCACTCGATCCCTTCGGGGCCGACTATTACCCGCACTTCAAAAAATGGTGTGATGACTATTTTTATTTAAAACACCGCAAAGAACCACGCGGCGTTGGCGGCGTTTTTTTCGATGATTTCCATGCGCCCGGATTCGATCAATCCTTCGCCATGAAACGCGCGGTAGGCGATGCGTTTCTAGATGCCTATGCGCCGATTTTAGAGCGGCGGTTAGCGACGCCGTTTGGTCAGGCGGAGCGTGATTGGCAGCTCTATCGGCGTGGTCGTTACGCTGAATTTAATTTGGTCTGGGACCGAGGGACGCATTTTGGGTTGCAATCGGGGGGACGGACGGAATCTATTTTGGCGTCGATGCCGCCGTTGGCTACCTGGCGGTATAACTATGTGCCGCAGGTGGGGTCTAAAGAGGCCGAGTTAGGGGAGAAGTATTTGGTGGGGAGGGATTGGGTTTAATTTTTCCACAATTCAATAAATTGATGATGGCGAACCGACGAGAGCTGAACAGTATTGCTTGCAACCTTTTAGGCTCCTTCAATAGCCGCAATGGCAGCACAGATGGATATTGGGCAATTGGCGTGTTGTGTCTAATGCAGCACAGCACTCAGTCACTACAGTAGCGCTAAATGTTTTAAATCTTTCGTCTTCAATCAAGCCCGATGTTACGAAACCAGTTTTGCGGGAATTCAGAGCGAAACTCAACCGGATGTTGTTGCAGGCCGAGATTCCAGAATCGTTGCTAAACGCGGTTTGGATAACTGCCGATCTTTATCCAACATTTGATGCTCGCTATCACTCCTTTGGTTCTGCCCTCGGCTCGCCCTACATTTGTGAATTGGAAACGACGGATAATCTCGGCCGATTGCATAAGGCGAGGACAGGTGGCAGCTGTAGGCCTCATGACGCAAAACGCGAATCACAGAGTTTGCGAAAAGAGCAACACCAGTCAAGCATCGAGCGAAGCGTAACAAGGGCCGGTGGATCAACAGATTCCCCACGATAAACCCGCCGGGGATAACTTTTATTGAGTGGCGATGCTCCAAACACCCCGCCAATACTTGTGTTTGGGCGGGTGGCGCTCTAGCGATCAGCGGCATATGCATTTCAAACCTGACCTTCAGCGCCTCTGCTAATCGAGATGGATCGCAGCAACCCCGCCAGACCCCGCTACAATCGCAGCATGCAACTTTCCATCATCATTCCGGCACTTAATGAAGCGCATCACATCGCTGCGGTGTTGTTGCGTTTGCAGCCGTTACGGGCGCGGGGCGTGGAAGTAATTGTTGTGGATGGCGGCAGCGCCGATGGTACCGCCTCGGTGGCGGCACCGTTGGTTGATAGGGTTATCGTGAGCACTAAGGAGCAGGCAGGGGGAGGGGGAAGGGGAAGAGGACGCGCACGGCAGATGAATGCGGGGGCTGCACTCGCGACTGGCGATGTACTCCTGTTTTTGCATGCAGATTCTATTTTGCCGGATGGTGCTGACGAACTTATTTTGCGCAGGCTGCCGACTTGCAATCGAACATGGGGGCGTTTTAATGTGTCGATTTCAGGCACGCACTTTTTCCTGCCAGTGATTGCTTGGTTTATGAATTGGCGTTCACGCTTGACGGGGGTCGCGACGGGGGATCAGGCAATTTTTATGACGCGGTTGGCGTTTGATGCGGTTGGCGGTTTTCCGGATCAGTTGTTGATGGAAGATGTTGAGATCACGTCGCGCTTGAAAAAACGTAGTGCGCCACTGTGCCTGCGGGAGAAGGTGATCACGTCTGGCCGCCGCTGGGAAAAGCATGGGGTATGGCGAACGATCGGGCTGATGTGGCGTCTGAGATGTCAGTATGCGCTCGGCGCTGCACCAGCCGATCTACATCGCAGCTACTATGGAAATTCTGAACAAGGAAATAATGGGAATTAGGATGGGCGAGCCGCTGGAAAAGAGTTTTGTGGTGATTATTTTTGCCAAAGCGCCAGTGCCGGGCGAGGTGAAGACGCGTTTGATTCCTGCGCTCGGCGCTGAACATGCGGCGATGCTACACACTGCACTCAGCGAGCGCGCGATTGAGACGGCGCAACGAACGGATGCCGCCGAGGTCGAGCTCTGTTGCGCGCCTGATACCAGTCATGCTTTTTTTGAGGATTGCGAAGAAGATTTCGATGTTACTTTAACCGCGCAGGGCGATGGCGATTTGGGCGCAAGAATGTTGGCCGCGTTAGATCGGGCATTGCTCGATTTTGATCGCGCCATCGTGATTGGCGCGGACTGTCCTGCACTCACCGCGCAACATATTAATGCCGCGGCAGGCAAATTAGATCATGCTGACATCGTGCTGACACCCGCCGATGACGGGGGCTATGCGCTGATTGGCGCGGCTCGAACCGATGCGAACATGTTCAATGCGATCGACTGGGGAAGTGCCGCAGTGCTCGAACAACAGCGGCGCAATCTTCAAACCTGCGGCTTACCGTGGGACGAAATGGAAACCTTGTGGGATGTGGATCGCCCGGAAGATTTGGTTCGTTTGAAAGCGTTAAAACCTGCGGTTGAGTTTTACTGGCCGAACTGAAATGAAAAAAATTGCTCCACACAAAATATTGTTGCTGATCGCTTGCGCGTTTTTTAGCGCGTCGTTTTATGATTTTACGTTCGCGGCGGAAATAACGATTCCTGCAATTTCGTCACTAAAGCCAGGACAATCGTTACCGGCGCCAATGCGGTTTATTTCGATCCCAAACATTAAACGCAACCTGGTCTCGCTGGTGGATGACCAGGGGGTGACGGTACTGAGAGTGGAATCAAACAATGCGGCGGGCAGTGTCGGGCTGCCATTTTCAATCGATCCACTGGTCTCACCGCTACTCACATGGCGCTGGAAGGTGAGCCGGGCACTTGACCGCGCCGATATGGATGAAAAATCGGGCGATGACTTTGCGGCTCGCGTGTATGTGTTTTTTGATGTGCCGCTGGAATCACTTTCGTTTATGGACCGCACTAAAATTCGGCTGGCACGGTTGGTGGCAGGCAGCGATGTGCCGACAGCGGCGCTGTGTTATGTGTGGGATAACAAGCACCGCATCGGCTTTACGCGTGCCAGCCCGCACACGAACCGCGTGCAAAAAACGGTGTTGCAAAGCGGCTCCGAAAAGGCCGGGCAATGGCAAACAGAAACACGCGACGTCGCCGCTGATTTTCGCAAGTTATTCGGTCAAGAGCCACCACGCATTATCGGCATCGCGATTGGTAACGATACCGACGACACACATGAGCAAGTTACAACTTGGTATGGCGATATCGCTTTTCAAACTAAACGATGAAGTGTCAAACCAAAGCATGAAAAAGTTGGTCTTGCTGGGCGCCGGACATGCCCATGTACATGTCTTGAAGTCATTGATTGGCGCGCCTCTTCGGGCATTTTCTTCGGACAACCCGCTTGAAAATATTGAAGTCACGTTGATCTCGCCCTACGACCGTCAAGTGTATTCGGGCATGTTGCCGGGCTGGGTAGCCGGACATTATCAACTCGACGATTGCCTGATTCCGTTACAGCCACTGATAACAAAGGCGGGCGTTATTTTTCACCAGACCGCGGCGACACATATTGATTTCCAAAACAAAGTTATTGACTGCGCAAATGGCGAAAAAATCGCTTTCGACGTGCTTTCAATTGATACCGGTCCCGTCGCCGATTTTTCGATGATCCCCGGCGCGGATGAACATGCGATCTCTATTCGACCCATTGAATCTTTTATCCACGCAATTGAACGCATCAAGCAAACAGTTTTGCAGGCGGACGCGGCCAAGACGACACGAATCGCCTTTGTTGGTGCGGGTGCTGGCGGTGTTGAATTGGCGTTGGCAATGCAGCATGCTTTTGGAGAACGCGTGGCCATCACGCTCATCTCGGCGGCCAATACGTTGCCGGGCAGGGTCGGCGCTAGGTTAATCAAGATTCTTGCGCAAAAAAAAGTTCAGCTATTGTCGGGGAAATCTGCTGCGCGCATCTCGGCGGGCGCGGTGCATTTACAATCGGGCGAAATCATTGGTGCTGACGTGATCATCGCGGCAACTGGCGCCAGTGCTGCACCTTGGCTAAAGCAATCGGGCTTAAAAACTGATGAACGCGGCTTTTTGTTGGTGAATGATTTTTTGCAATCAATCTCGCATCCAAATGTGTTTGCTGCGGGCGATTGCGCGACAATGCAAAATTTTATGCGCCCAAAATCAGGCGTATATGCGGTTCGTGCGGGGCCACCAATCGCGGAGAACCTGCGCCACTATTTGCGGGATGAGCCGCTTGCCGCCTATGCGCCGCAAGCCCGTTCACTCTATTTGGTCAGCACTGGCGAAAAAAATGCGATTGCTTCATGGGGCAAGATTGCCATCGAAGGCCGCTGGGTGTGGCGCTGGAAAGACCGGATTGATCGCGGGTTTATGGCGAAATATGCTTTCGCAGAATAAACTTCCGGAAAATCAATCGCGAAGAATCGGCAATCAATATTTGCCACTGTGTCGGCTGAAATTTACATTAAACCAAGCGCTGACTTCTGCGCGAGAATGAGTTCCCGCACGCCATGCTCGGCCAAGCCCATCAGGGCATCCATATCGGCGCGTGTGAACGGCGTGCCCTCCGCGGTCCCTTGAATTTCGATGAAGGCACCGGCACCAGTCATCACCACATTCATATCGGTTTCGCAGCTGGAGTCTTCGATGTAATCGAGATCAAGCACGGTTTGATGCGCACCGGCTTGCGCATTGATGTCCACTGACGTGATGCCCACCGATACCGCAGCCACAAAATCGACAATCGGCGATTCGCTCAACACACCGCTTTTGAGCAGACCATCAATGGCATCATGCAGCGCCACAAACGCGCCGGTGATTGACGCGCAGCGGGTGCCGCCGTCTGCCTGAATAACATCACAATCCAGCGTAATTTGGCGCTCGCCCAGCTTTTTCAGATCCACCACCGCGCGCAATGAGCGGCCGATCAAACGTTGTATTTCTTGCGTACGACCGGTCTGTTTGCCGCGTGCGGCCTCACGATCACTTCGGGTATTGGTGGAGCGTGGCAACATGCCGTATTCAGCTGTAACCCAACCCTCGCCCGAGCCGCGCTTGTGCGGCGGCACACGCTCTTCTACGCTCGCCGTGCAAAGCACCTTGGTGTCACCCATCGCAACCAGGACAGAGCCCTCGGCGTGTTTGGTGAAGTGGCGCGTAATCGTGACAGGGCGCAGTTGCTGGGCGGTGCGATTATTTGAGCGAGGCATATTTTGCTTAAGTTAGATTGGGATGGAAAAAATGAGGCGCTGCGAATGCACTCAATTACAAGATTGAATGACCGGGCAGAATTCGAACGCTAAACCTAGAGCGGCTGCCCGCTGCTCGTCGACAGTAAGCTGTGGGCACGCTGGAAGTTTCACTTGGCTACTTTCTTGATTGCGTTTTGAATCTCTGAAATCGCGCGTTCGATATCTTCTTCTGTGACTTCTTCTTTGATCGCATCGAGTTGCTGGGTGGTGTTCATGGCGGAGGTGGTAAACCCATCCATCGGAATCGTTTCTGTCACGGTTGCCGAATCAGGCGTTTCTTCTTGATGTTCCCATGTGAGGGCAATGACCGATAAGTTATCCGATTCAGCACCGGCTTTGCGTTCTGCTTCTTCCATCAGCTTGGGAATCAGCTCAACAATGTTTTCGCGTTGCAGCTTTAATGCAATGAAGGTTGCATTTACCTGCGCCCAAAAACCGTCAGTGGACATCAGAATAGAGTCGCCAACCTGCAATTCCCAAGGTTCGGAATGACTGATGCCGGGCGGCAACACGCCACCGACACAATTGTAAATTTTATTGCGATCAGGATGGACAGCGGCTTGCGCGGCGTTGATAACACCGGCATCCATCAATTGCTGCACTCGGGAATGATCAAGCGTGGTGGCGGCCAGTTCTCCATTGCGGAACAGGTACAAGCGCGAATCGCCTACATGCGCCCAGTGGGCTTTGTCGTTTTGCACAATGCAGGCGACCACCGTGGTGCGTGGGCATTCGAGCATATCGTGCTCGTCTGCGAAAGCGACGATCGCGCGATGTGCAGAATGGATGGCTGACTCTAGAAATTCTTTTGGCCGACGCAGATGGCCGCGCATCGCCTCTTGCTGAAAGCGATTCGTGATCGAGGTAACGGCAATTTCGGCTGCGATTTCACCACGGGCGTGGCCACCCATGCCGTCAGCAATCACCATCAACAACACCTCTTTTGAATAGCTATAGGTGAGCCGGTCTTGATTGACCTTGCGTCCGCCAATGTAACTATCTTGGAAAATGGTAAAGCGCATTGAGCTTGATGGCAGCTGGTTGGTTTTGGTTGGGATCGCGTCAGATTAAGAATCTTGCGCAGAAATTAAAATATGGCGAAGGGTGTTTAAATTTTTACGACAGTTTTAGAAAATCTTACGGTTCAAGGTTGCTTTTAAACGCACCCCTAGAGCGCCGAGGGTGGTTTCGGGCGCGGCCATCATGGCATCAGCCTCTTCTACATTTTCCTCGACAGTCGTCTCCGGATTAACGCTAAAGTCTCTCAACAACGCCCGCTGCAATTCAAATGCCGATTGCGGGCGCTCGAGATGATCGAGCTTCAAGCACCATTCGACGATCTCGATCAAATCGTTTGAATAGGCTTGGCGTGCTAGCCCACGCAACGGCTCAAGTTTATCTTCCAGTTCGCGATCATTGGCGGGCTGCGGATGGATGCCTGAAATACAGCAATACATTGCTGCACCCACAGCGTAAATATCAGACCAAGGACCCAGCTGATCGAAATTTCGATACTGTTCCGGCGCGGCATAGCCGGCGGTATACATCGGGCGCAATTTTGGCGCATCGCTAGTCAAGGCTTGGCGTGCGGCGCCGAAATCGAGCAGCACCGGCTTGCCTTCCATGGTGATGTAAATATTGGCGGGCTTGATATCGAGGTGCAGTAGCTTATTTGCATGAACCTCGCGCAAGCCGTTCAATAAATGTGTGAACATGCGGCGAATAAAACTCTCGGTAAATTCAAGACGATGGCGCTGAATATGGAATTGCAAAGTACGGCCACGCACATATTGCATGACCATATAAACGGTTTCGTTCGCGCGGAAAAAATTTTCCACGCGGACAATATTGGGGTGGCTGATGGTCGCAAGCGAGCGACCTTCTTCGAAAAAACACTTGAGCCCGTGCCGGAACACCGCCAAATTCTCATCGGAATTAATTTGCACATCCGCCCCACCGCCGCGAATGACGAGCGCTGCCGGCAAATATTCCTTGATGGCGACCGGCGTGCCATTTTCATCACGCGCCAGATAGACGATCGAAAACCCACCAGACGAAAGCATTTTTTCGATGGTGTAGTTTTGCAGCTGGTAGCCGTCTTGCAGCGGTTGGTTAGATTGTGTTGCCATTTTTACGTGTGTTTGCTTTGATTTCAGCTGTCAGTTCGTACTTTAAGCCATTATTGGTTGGAAACGCTTTAGGCGCTAATTTAAGCGCTAATTTAGGCGCTAAATTAGGCACTATGTTTGGCATTGCATTTTGCGTCACGATTAGCATCACCATCCGCCTCGCAATTCGTTTCAAACCCATCTATATCCCGCGCCACAAATTCCATCGTCTTGACGCATTAAAAAGTCCTGCTCAAATACGCGTGTGTGAAATGGCAAATGGGCGAACGTTGGCAATGGGTAAGTTATAATTCTTTCGGGTTATGGGTTCGTTGTAAAAAAGTTGCTCTATGCCCAGCCCGCGCCCGACCCGCACCTTCCGAATCGTCAACGTGCGACGGATGTATCAACCTGCTATTTTGCGCTACTTTTTGCATGTGTTATGGAGGGGGCACGATCTGAGCGCACAATCTGGGTGCACGACTTCAGTTTCATCGCTCCCTCACTTTCTATCTATTTCAATTTTCCTGATTCCATGGCCACTAAACCACATTCCCCGTCTGGATCTGCTTCGCCAATATTACCAATCATCAGTATGACCGGATTTGCGTCGGTTAGCGGCGAAGTGCCAGATGGTCGTTTTGCGCTGGATTTGAAATCAGTAAACCATCGCTACCTCGAATTCCAAACGCGGATGCCGGAAGATTTACGTTCACTCGAGTCGGTGATGCGGGAACTGGTGGCCGCCAAACTCTCTCGCGGCAAAGTAGACTGCCGCATTACCTTTACACCCGTTGCCTCGCGTGAAACCCTAACCCCCAACGATGTCGCACTAGGCGCCTTAGCCGAGCTACAAAAATCGATTCTGCAAAAATTTGAAGCGCGCCCTCTGTCCGTTTGGGAAGTGATGCATGCACCGGGCGTGATGGCGGCAGAGGCCATCGCCACCGATGAAGCCAAAGACAAATTACTCGCCTTGCTGCGTCATGCAATTGATGAGCTGAACGCCACCCGTTCTCGGGAAGGCGATAAATTGGCTGCCATGCTGATTGAGCGGCTGGATCGTATCGATGTGCTGGTCAGCGAAGTAACGCCCTTGATCCCGCAACTAGTAGTGGCGTATCAGGCAAAGCTCATGCAAAAACTCAGTGATGCCTATGCTGTCGCGGGGACCGACGATCGTATCAAGCAAGAGGTGGTGTTATTCGCGTCGCGCATTGATGTGGCCGAGGAATTGAACCGCCTTACCGCCCATGTGGCAGAAGTGCGGCGGGTGCTCAAAGGCGGCGGCGTGATTGGTAAACGCCTCGATTTTTTAATGCAGGAGCTAAACCGCGAATCGAACACCCTGGGCTCTAAATCAGTCTCGACCGATGCCACGAAAATATCGGTGGAATTGAAGGTTCTCATTGAGCAGATGCGCGAGCAGATTCAGAATATCGAATAGCAAGCACTAACATTTTATCATCATGTCCAACCCACAATCCAAAGTCAATGGCTGCCTTTATTGCATTGTTGCCCCATCCGGTGCGGGCAAATCAAGCTTGGTTGCCGCGCTTTTGGCCGAGGACAACGAAATCCAACTCTCCATTTCCACCACCACCCGCGCGCCCCGTCCGGGCGAGGAAGAGGGTCGCGAATACCGCTTTGTGACACGCGAGCGGTTTATGGTGCTGGTTGCGGAAGGTGAATTCTTAGAATACGCTGAAGTTTACGGAAATTTATACGGCACATCGAGGCGCTGGATTGAGGCTAGGCGCGCCTTCGGGTCTGATGTGCTGCTTGAAATCGACTGGCAGGGCGCACGCCAGGTGCGCAAATTGTTCCCCGATATGACCTATATTTATATCTTGCCACCCTCCATCGAGGTGCTGCGTGAGCGTTTGGTCAAGCGCGGAAAGGATGCCGCCGACGTGATTGAACGCCGCCTCGCAGCGGCCCGCGAGGATTTACGTCATATCGACAACGCGGATTATGTTATTATCAATCAAGACTTTGCGACTGCTTTGGCCGATTTGATGGCAGTTGTGCGATCGCTGCGGCTCACCGCAGTACGGCAGATTGCCAAACATGCCGGGTTAATTCCGCCGAACTGAATCCTGAATCCTTGTTCTCGCTACAAATTACGACGGATTCTTATTTATTGCTCGATTTATGCCACAAACCACCAAGCCGCTACAAGCACTTTAGTGGATGTGGTTTTTGTTCCCTGATTTTTGATTGGAGTAGTTGAAATGGCTCGTATTACTGTTGATGATTGCGTTAAGTTGATTCCGAACCGCTTTGAACTGACCTTGGTTGCCACCACTCGTGCTCGCCAACTGGCCCTCGGTGCCGCGCCATATGTCGATGCGGGTCGCGACAAACCAACCGTTGTTGCACTACGCGAAATTGCCGCCGGTCATATCGGCGTCGAGATTCTGAAACCAGTCATTCCGCACGCTGTCGAGCTGTAAACGACAAGCCGGTGGGCGGGCACGATGGAAAACTCGATGTCAAACGTCCCGTCCTCCGCATTCCCCGCCTCTGCGGCCCCTGCTCAGGGCGGCAAATCTGCCGCACGCAGCAGCCGTCCTTCACGAACCAAGCCGCACGACACGCCTGGACTACCGATGCCATCTGGCGGGCAAACTAGGCCCCACATGGGCTCCCACCCGGGTGTCATTGATCGCGTTACAAACGCGAATGCCCTCGATGATATCAAGGCGAATGCGGTTGCGTTAAAGCAGCTGATTTCGACTTATCTCAAACCGGCTGATGTTGCCAACGTCGAAGCTGCTTTCGAGGTGGCTCGCGCGGCCCACGAAGGCCAAACCCGCAAATCAGGCGAACCCTACATCACCCACCCGCTTGCCGTCGCGACGATCTTGGCGCAATGGCATTTGGATGCGCAAGCGTTAATCGCGGCGATTTTGCACGATGTGGTCGAGGACACACCCACCACCAAAGATGACATCGCCAAGCAGTTCGGCAAAGCCGTTGCCGAACTCGTTGATGGCGTATCAAAGCTCGACAAACTTCAGTTTGCGACCTTGGAAGAAGCGCAGGCCGAGAACTTCCGAAAAATGCTGCTGGCGATGGCGCGGGATGTTCGCGTTATCCTCATTAAGCTCGCAGATCGGTTGCACAACATGCGAACGTTGGACGCGGTGCACCAAGCCAAACAAGAGCGCGTGGCCAAGGAAACGCTGGAAATTTATTCGCCGATTGCCAACCGGCTGGGCTTAAACGCTGTTTATTACGAATTTGAAGATTTGGGATTTCGTTTCCTGCATCCGAACCGTTTTTCGGTGCTGGAAAAAGCGGTCAAAGCCGCACGCGGGAATCGTCGCGAAGTGGTGAGCAAAATTCTCGACGGCATCAAAAACCGGCTCAAGGAATTCAATCTGGAAGCTAATGTGACCGGGCGCGAGAAGCATTTATCGTCGGTCTATAAAAAGATGCAGGAAAAATCGATTTCGTTTTCAGAAGTCCTGGATATTTACGGTTTCCGCATTATCGTTAAAGACATGCCGTCCTGCTATGTGGCATTGGGCGCACTACACACGCTCTACAAACCTTTCCCCGGAAAATTTAAAGACTATGTAGCGATCCCCAAGGCGAATGGCTACCAATCGCTCCACACCACGTTGTTTGGCCCGTACGGCACGCCGATTGAGCTGCAAATCCGCACTGCCGATATGCACAAGATAGCCGAAGCGGGCGTAGCCTCGCATTGGCTCTATAAAACGCTGGATGAGAAAAGCACGTCACTTTCGGACATGCAGCAAAAGACGCACCAGTGGCTTCAATCGCTGCTCGAAATCCAATCCGGCACGGGCGATGCGTTGGAGTTTTTAGAACACATTAAGGTCGATCTATTTCCGGACGCGGTCTATGTGTTCTCACCGAAAGGTAAAATTTCATCCCTGCCCAAGGGTGCCACGCCGATTGATTTCGCGTATTCGGTTCACTCCGATGTTGGCAACCGCGCGGTCGGTGCGAAGATCAACGATGAGATCGTACCGCTTAGTAACCGGCTTAAAAACGGCGACCGGATCGAGATCATCACTGACGAAACGGGCCGCCCAAACCCATCTTGGCTCAACTATGCCGCGACGGGCCGTGCGCGCTCGCATATCCGCCATTATTTGAAAACCACGCAATTGGCCGAATCCGTGGAGCTGGGCGAATTGCTGTTGATTCAAGCGGTACATTCGCTGAATTTTGCGCCGAACGATATTGGCAAAAACCATTGGCAGCGGTTGCTCAAAGGCGACTCCGCCAAAACGAAAGAAGAAGTGCTCACCGAAATCGGCTTGGGCAAACGGTTGGCAATGGTGGCTGCTCGCAAACTGTTTGCCGTCGCCGATCTCGATAACCCCGAACATCGCCCCAAAGAAGCGCTGGTGATTCGCGGTACCGAGGACATGGCTGTACAGTTTGCCCCGTGTTGCCGCCCTATTCCGGGCGATCCGATTATTGGGCAAATGAAGGGCGGTCAAGGTTTACTGATTCACACCCATGATTGCCCCGTCATTCATCCCTTCAAAACGGGTGCGGAAAAATGGGTTGATGTGCAGTGGGATCCAACCATTGATCGACTGTTTAAAGTCGATATCCGTTTGCTGGTGGCCGAGGGGCGCGGTGTGTTGGCGAAACTGGCGGCCGAAATTGCGAGCGCAGATTCCAACATCGTGCATGTGCAAATGGGCGATCTGCAATCAACCGACGAAAAATATTCCAAGCTGCAATTCACGCTCGAGGTCAAAAATCGCATGCATTTGGCGAGCGTGATTCGACAAATGCGCAACCTGCCCGAAGTGGTGCGCTTAACCCGGGTGAAATCGGGGCTTGCAAAAGACTCAAAGGCAGAACAAAAGGCCGAAAATAAAACTAACCAAAAATGACCATGAAAACCATTATCTCCGCACCGAACGCCCCCGCCGCCATTGGTACTTATTCACAAGCAGTTCGTGTGAGCAGCGCAGCGGGTACTGCGTTGAGCACCGTTTATCTTTCCGGACAAATTCCACTCGATCCGGTCACGATGGCCTTGGTGGATGGATTCGAAGCGCAAACCAAACAAGTATTCGATAACCTCAACGCGGTTTGTGAAGCAGCCGGTGGCAGCCTCAATGATTTGGTCAAAGTGAATATTTATTTGATCGACCTCGGCAACTTTGCCAAGGTTAATGAGATTATGGCAACCTATTTCACGCAACCCTACCCGGCGCGGGCCGCCTTGGGGGTGGCCGCTTTACCGCGCGGCGCACAAGTTGAAATTGACGGGGTGCTGGTACTGTCGGCTGCAGCGCGATAACAATTTGCGGTTCTAAACAATCTGTTTAAATGCCCTGACCACAGCGGTACAATATGGCAAGCTTTTCATTTTGTTGACCGACCGCGTGCCCGCTACTCCAACCATCAAGAAATCATCTGCGCCATCGTCTAAGCCAACCGCTAAAACGAAGGCACACACCGCTGCCAAAGCCGCCCCGCCCGTCGCTTCGCCTGTCACCACATCGGTCACGCAAAAACTCGCCGCGATCGGCCTTCGCGGAGATTGGGATTTTGCGCTGCATTTGCCAATTCGTTATGAGGATGAAACTCGCATCACCCGTATCCGAGATGCGCTGCCCGGTGTGGCTTGCCAATTCGAGGCCGAGATCATTCACAATGAGATTACCTACCGCCCGCGCCGACAATTAGTGGTGCAGGCGCAAGATGGCGATGACGTCATCTCCTTACGGTTTTTAAATTTTTACGGTAGCCAAGTAAAACAGCTGGCGGTTGGCAAACGGCTGCGGTTGTTTGGCGAGGTGAAACACGGTTTTTGCGGTGCGGAAATGGTGCACCCGCGCTACAAGCTAGTGGCCGCCGGCGATCCCGTTCCTGAAGCGCTCACCCCGGTTTATGCCACGACAGCGGGCGTAGTGCAGTTGGTGATTCGCAAGGCGATTGATAAAGCGCTAGCGAACTTGACGGCCAAGGGCGCGTTTGATGATGCGCTGCCAGAAACCCTAAGGCAAAAATTACGGTTGAATGATTTTGCCGACAGCGTGGTGACCCTGCACCGGCCACCGCCAAGCGTGCCGCAAGCGAGCTTGATGGAACGGACGCATCCCGGCTGGCGGCGCATTAAGTTTGATGAATTACTGGCGCAACAATTGGCGATGAAAAAGGCCCGCGCAGCCCGCGATGCCAAATCAGCACCACGATTGGCGACTAAAAATAAACTTACCAAAGCGTTTAAAGCGGCTTTGCCATTTGCACTGACCCATGCACAGCAACGCGCCGCGAACGAGATCGCGACGGACTTAGCGGCACCACACCCGATGCAGCGTTTGTTGCAAGGCGATGTTGGCTCCGGCAAAACCGTGGTCGCGGCATTGGCGGCCGCGCAGGCGATTGAGAACGGCTTTCAAGCAGCGTTGATGGCGCCGACAGAAATTTTGGCCGAGCAACATTATCGAAAATTGTCCGGCTTGTTGGCGCCGCTTGGCGTGACGGTGACATGGCTCACCGGCAGCTTAAAAGCAAAAGAAAAACGCGAAGCCATTGCCGAAATTGCGGCTGGTACAACGCAGTTGGCGATTGGCACGCACGCACTCTTTCAAGACGGCGTTTCGTTTGCCAATCTAGGCTTGGCGATTGTCGATGAGCAACATCGCTTCGGCGTGGGGCAGCGTTTAGCCTTGAGAGAAAAAGCGCGCGGGAAAATGCAAGCAAACGCCACTGAATCGCAAGAGGCGCATCAGCTCATGATGAGCGCGACGCCAATTCCGCGCACGCTCTCCATGAGTTATTTTGCCGATTTGGACGTCTCGGTGATTGATGAATTGCCGCCGGGTCGCACGCCGATTGTCACCAAGCTGATTGCCGACTCGCGACGTGATGAAGTGATTGAGCGGATTCGCTTAGCCTGTCAGCCGGGGCTGGATGGTACGAAGGGCGCGCAAGCGTATTGGGTGTGCCCGCTGATTGAAGAATCGGAAACACTGCAATTGCAAACGGCGGTGGACACTTACGTCAATATGCAAACTACCTTTCCCGATTTGAAAGTTGGGCTGGTGCATGGTCGGATGAAGCCCACCGAGAAAAACGAGGTGATGGCCGCCTTTGTGGCAAACGACATTCAATTGCTGGTGGCGACCACGGTGATTGAAGTCGGCGTTGATGTGTCGAATGCATCACTGATGGTGATTGAGCACGCTGAGCGGATGGGATTGTCACAAATGCACCAACTCCGGGGCCGTGTAGGACGAGGCGCGAAGCAAAGTATGTGTATTTTGATGTACCACCAGCCGGTTGGCCAGATCGCGCGGGCGCGGCTGAAAGTCATTTTCGAAAACACCGACGGCTTTGAAATCGCGCGTCAGGATTTATTATTGCGCGGCCCCGGCGAGCACTTGGGCGCGCGCCAATCGGGTGCGCCGTTGCTGCGCTTTGCTGACATTGAGCGTGATATTGATTTGCTCGAAGCTGCGCGGAATGCGTCAGATTGGCTGCTAAAACACGATAGTATGGCCGCAGACAAACACCTCGCCCGCTGGCTGGGTTCGCGCCAACATTATTTGAAAGCTTGAATCGTTGAGAACCCTTCGCCTCATGCGATTAGACGCATGGCACAGTGCGCCACCGCCGCACCCGCACCCGCTGCACACATGGCTGACGGATCGCGGATCGCTGACCGCCCGGATCATCTCGGGTATATCAAAGCCACCATCACAAGCGCAAACGCGAGTGCCACCGCAACCACAGCCACTGCCACCACCGCCACAATTCAATCTGGTTCGGTTAATTCAACATTTACAATTGCCCAATCGCGATGAACGCCGAGACCTACGTTTGCGTCTCGGCGAGCTTGCCGTGGTGCGCGAGGTCGTGTTACGAGCCGGCAATAGACCCCTCGTATTTGCGCACAGCGTATTGGCAAAGCGTGATCTGCGCGGCGCTTGGCGCGGACTCTCGCATTTGGGTTCAAGGCCGTTGGCCGAGATGTTGTTTCATGATCCGACGGTTGCACGGTTGCCGATGGAATACAAAAAAATAGATTGCCGCCACCCGCTGTTTCAACGGGCGGCCAAGGTTACAAACATTGCTGATAAAACAATCTGGGCGCGGCGCAGCGTATTTGTAAAGCAAGGCCGTGCGTTGCTCGTCACTGAGGTTTTTTTATCAGTGCCGGGCGCCGATAGCAATGCGGAAGAATCATGATTCAAAAAAAGCTTATTCTCTACGCGAAATTGGTCCGTCTAAATCGTCCTGTCGGTATTTTGTTGCTACTGTGGCCGACGATGTGGGGGCTTTGGATTGCCTCAAACGGCAGGCCGGAAGCGGTGGTGTTGTTGGTCTTCATACTGGGCACCGTTCTGATGCGTTCGGCGGGCTGCGCGATTAACGATTACGCGGATCGTGATTTTGATGGCCACGTCAAACGCACCGCCGAGCGGCCGTTGGCGGCTGGGCAAATTCAACCGCATGAGGCGTTGATGGTTGCCGCTGCGCTGGCGCTCGTCGCGTTTTTGTTGGTGGTCTTTTTCCTGAATCGGCTTACCCTTTATTATTCTTTTGCTGCTGCCTTCTTAGCGGCAAGCTATCCGTTCACCAAACGATTTTTTGTCATGCCGCAAGCCTATCTTGGTATTGCGTTTGGCTTTGGCATCCCGATGGCGTTTGCGGCACAAACAGGTAACGTACCCGCATTAGCGTGGTGGCTGCTGCTAGCAAATACGTTTTGGACCATCGCCTACGATACGGAGTACGCAATGGTCGATCGCGATGACGATATTAAAATCGGCATCAAAACCAGCGCACTCTTGTTTGGGAAATATGATGTGGCCGCGGTAATGTTTTGCAATGTGGCGATGCTCGTTGCGCTCGCAGTCGTCGGCAAAACGATTGGCCTGGGCTGGCCTTTTTGGATGGGCTTGGCCGCGGCGGCATCGATTGCGGTCTATCATTACATCTTGATTCGAGAACGTAACCCTAGCCAATGTTTTAACGCTTTTTTGCATAATAATTATTTGGGGGCTGTTGTGTTTGTAGGATTAGCGGCCGCTTACGGACGATGAAACTTTGCACACAAACACGAGTACCGGAGCGGCGGTCAAAGCATTGTTGCCCCACAATCCCCAGCCAGAGCAGGGTTTCGAACCAATCTTTCTACCAGCTCAAACACCCAATTATCCGTTGATCGCTATTGTTCTATATGGTGACAGTTTTTTGCCGCCACTTATTTAATGTTACTTATTCTAAAAGTCCCCTTTCATGTTTCGTATCGTTATTCAATTTGTCCATTCTAAAATTTTCGACCAAGCAATCCTCAGTCAACAAGACGCCGCGCTTTTAACTGCGCGTTCCGCTACGTTCGCATTTCTGGTTGCGTCTGCATTTCTGGTCACGCTACCGGCTGACGCAACCACGGTACGCATGCAGACCTCACTCGGCGCGATCGACGTCGTTTTGCAAGACACCGGCGCACCGCTGACCGTGGCCAATTTTTTGAGGTACATGAACAACGGTAGTTACAATAATTCGATTGTTCACCGCAGCGTACCGGGTTTCATTATTCAGGGCGGCGGCTACAACTGGGATGATGTGGCCAAAAACGTCGTCGCAATCCCTCCAAACGTGCCTGTTAAAAATGAATTTAGCGCAAGCCGATCCAACCTGCGCGGCACCATCGCCATGGCGAAAGTTGGTGGTGATCCCAATAGCGCCACTTCGGAATGGTTTATTAATCTCGATAATAACGCCATGAATTTGGACGCACAAAATGGCGGCTTTACTGTGTTTGGTCAAGTCTCGCCTGATGGCATGGCGGTGGTTGATGCAATTGCTGGTTTGCCCACCTATTTTATAAACAACACCTTTACCGATTTGCCTTTGATTTCACTGCCCACTGGTGCCACTTTTTTAAAATCCAACTTCGCTTATATCAACAAGGTGGGGCGTTTACCGCTGGCGGCAGTCGATATCGATGGCAAAGGCAGAGAGCAAGTACTGGTGCGCTCAAACTCAACAGCCACCGTTGCCAATCAACTGCAAGTGGGTCGGTTGGTTAACAATGCTTTCCAATTCAGCCTGCAAGCTGATCCCGGTCCCAATTTTAGGCTGGTGGGTGTGGGCGATTTTGACGGCAATGGCCGTGCTGATTTGGCGTTCCAAAACACCACGCAGGGCGAAAAAGGTGATGTTGTATTTTGGCCTGATTTCTCGCCCGCGAAACAGCGTATCGTTCGGCAGGTAAAAATGGCTTGGAATGTGCAGGCCGTGGGCGATTTGGACGGCGATGGCTTGGCCGATTTGGCGTGGCGCTACGTGGCTGACGACCCGCGCGACACTGGGGTTTCCTACATTTGGTTTACGAATCCGACGTCTGAGCCGCAAGTGCGTAAGCGCGGCGGCGCACCGCTGAGTTGGAAGCTGCTGGGCGCTGCTGACATCAACAGCGATGGCGCAGCAGACATGATCTACATTAGTCCCGAAGGCAATATTCGCGCACTGATGGCAACCACCAACCGCACCTGCGCCAACTTCAACGTGGGCAGCGTTCCTACTGGATACGTCGTTTTAAAACTGGCCGATTTTACCGGCCGCGGTCGTGGCGATATATTGTTTCGCAACACACAAGGCGGCATTGCGTTGATGTCACTAAACGCGAATAATCTGCCATTGCCCGTGCCGACTGCGAATTTTGATGACCCCAATGCGAACTGCACGAGCAGTGACCAGCAAGTCCTCATCAGCACACTGCTTTACGCAAACCTACGCGCTGATCCGACTTGGCAGTTTTATGGCGCCGGCGATTTCAATGGCGATGGCATTTCTGATGTTCTGTGGCTGCGACCGGATGGCACATTGACCCTTTGGCTGATGAATGCCAATGGTGCGGAGCCAACCGTGGTGAATAATGCGGGTATCGCACCTGTTGGATTTTCGGTTGTACAACCCTAGCGGGGATGGAGGAGCGATGCGCCACGAATTGCGCGAGCTCCACCAGAAACAGCCCAATGCCTCAAACACCAGTACTGGCGAAGCGTTTCGGCTTCGGACGGGCTGTTGCACGGGTTTATTTATCGCAACCGCTTTACTTATTTACTTACTTTCGAGGTTTAAATGCGGATCCTTCGACGATTCATTCAAGCTATCGTAGCCCTGAGTTTATGGGCGTTCACATGCGCATTGGTCATCCCACCCGCGCTCGCCAAACCAATATTGGCCGCCGGTGATACGCCGCCGCCATGGCTGGGTTTGAACCTAGACGGTCAGCCGATCAACACGACACAGTTCGCGGGCAAGGTATTAGTGATGACGTTTTGGGCTTCGTGGTGCGGGCCTTGCAAGCGAGAGTTGCCGATTTTGGAAGGGCTACAGTTAGCGGGCAAAGGTCGCATCCAGGTCGTGGCGATCAATACCGAAGAGCGGGATCAATTTCGCAAGGTGGCAAAAATATTGTCGTCACTGACGCTGATGATGAGCCACGATTACGGCCACCGCGCCGCCGAAACGTACGGCGTTAACGGCATCCCGCACATGGTGATGATCGGGCGCGATGGCAAAATTCTATCTGTCCATCGCGGCTACGGCGAGGGCTCACTTGACAGTATCGTAGCGGAAATCAATGCCGCGTTGGCAGTTGGCGAAACCGTACCTGCTGCCGCGACCAACCAACTTAGCGCCGAACCCGCTACGGCCCCACCGTTATCAAAGTAAATGAATCGGCCTTTGCTTTGGGTCGCATTGGCTTGCCATCCGCGCCCGTTGTGGCTGGTTCGTATTCGGCAGCGACCAAATATATTTGGTGGGTTTTAGAATCAAGCGCCATCGTACGCGCGCCCGGCATCGTCGCGAGTGTTTGCTTGACCAAGTAGCTACCGTTCACCGCCTGACCAATAAAGGTCAGCGTGCCTTCGCCGTTCGAGCTGATCGCCATGTTGAGTGCGTCATTATAAACAGTGGCATCGCTGCCTCTGCCGATCGCCGGCGCAGCCAGCACCTTGCCCGTATTGCCATCAACGATTGCCATTTTTTGATTGTGGCAACCCGCAAAAAGTCGCATCGTGGCGATGTCGACCGACAAGCCCGCCGGCTCATCGCAAACAGCAGAAAGATCAAATTTAACCGTGGTGTCGAGCTTAACGGTATCGACCGCCGTGATTTGATTTTTCGGCTCAATATTGACGAATAGTCTCCCGTTATTATCGACGGCCATGAACTCAGGCTTGCCATCAAGCTTGATGTTGCAAATGGGGGCTAACGTAATGGCATCGATAGCCGTGAGACTTTCGCCCGCCGCGTTGGCAGTAAATATGCGCTGCGTCGATGGATCAAAGATGATGGCATCGGGGCGCTTATCGGTGGCGACGGTGGCCATCGTTTTCAGCGTATCAAGCGCGAACACCGTCACCGTGTCATTGCCGCCATTGCTGGTAAAGCCGCGGTTGAGCGCCGGCGCTAACGCAACACCATGTACCCCTTTGGTGCCCACGATGCTGCCGACCATACGCTTGGCGACGGTGTCAAATACATCTACTGAATCCCCGCGCGTCAGGTAGAGACGATGTGCTGCGCTATCCAGCGTTAGATAATCCCAGCGCGTTGCGCCGGGCAACTTGACGGTTTCAGTGATGCGGAAGTTGGGGGATACGATATCTGCCGTTGTATTAGCTACTTTATGGGTTTGTGAATTGTCGGGCTGCAATGTCGTGGTGCAAGCATTGAATATCCACGGCGCAAACGCAATGGCAAGGAGCTTGGCTAGCAGTCGATTCATGCAGAGATTCATGCGGAGACTCCGAAATATTGAAGGTTGTTGAGCATACGATAGAAAATCAGGCCCTGTAAATGATGTCGCACAAATCATTTTTCGATTACGACCCGCGCCGGCTGCCATGCAAGCGACCGTGCAAAAACATCGGCGATAGCCGAGGCTCGGCAATCGCATCGCGGCCGGGCGGGATCGGTTCGCTAACTGAGAGGACTTTGATATCGATCAAAAGCAAGAAAATTGATGGTGGTACTGTTTCCAGCAGAAGCCCAGATTTTAAATTGCGTCTTTTGAGGATCATCAATATGCGAAAAATAGCGGCCGCGAAATTTAGAACCTGGCTGGGAATTTTTCTAGCGCCTGCGTTAATGATTCCGCTGGCAGCCAATGCCGTGCCATCATTCGCCCGTCAGACTGGACAAAACTGCGTTGCCTGCCATGCGGGTGGACAATTCCCCGAACTTACGCCTTATGGTCGGTTGTTCAAACTCACTGGCTACACGATTGGCACTCGTGCCTTACCGATTTCAGCGATGGCGGTGGCGAGCTACAACAAAACGAAAAATACGACGGATGTTGACCCTGCCATTTTTCCCAAAAACGGCAACCTAATCTTTTCGACGGCGAGCATTTTTGTCGCTGGCAAAGTGACCGATAACGTGGGTGCGTTTGTGCAGGTTACCTATAACAATTACGATGCACAGAGCCCATCAGACTCGCATTGGACCGGGCACTCCAGTTCTGACAATTTGGACATTCGCGCTATCGACCGGTATATCAACTCGAGTAACGATCTCATCATCGGCGCCACGATGAACAACAACCCAACCGTTCAGGATGTGTGGAATAGCGTCCCAGCCTGGGGCTACAACACCACTCCCGGGAGCTCAGGCCCAGCAACGACGCCCATCTTGGCAGGCGGCTTGGCACAGAATGTAGCGGGTATAGGTGGTTATGCATTTTGGAATAAGACGCTATATGCAGAACTGGCAGCGTACCGTACGGCCAACGGCTTCTGGTCGTTTATGAGCCAGGGATTCAACGCGACACGCGGTGATCAGCAAATATTAAAAGGTGCCAATCCGTACTGGCGGCTCGCCCTCAGTCATGATTGGGGGGCACACAGCGGCATGGTCGGGGTTTTGGGATTGAACGCAAAAATATACCCGGACCCGCTGAGCCCTGTCGGCTCGGTCAACCAATACCGAGACTTCGGGGTTGATGGCCAATACCAATATATTTTGGATCCGCATGCGTTCACAGCGACCGCAAGCTATATTCATGAGCGTGTGACCTACGCCGATTCTGTGGCGAACCAGCCGCATCCGCTAGACCCGGATGGCGCGCTAGGATTGCCGCTCACGAACGCATCTGACACGCTCAGAATGATTAGAGCAAAAGCATCGTATGTCTATCATGCAAAGGTCGGCACGACGCTTTCCTATTTCGATGTGAAGGGAAGTTCAAATGCTGCGCTGCAAACATCAGCCATCGACGCTACCGGCAGGTTAATCGACGGATCAGAAGCCATTGTTGGCAATCTGGCTGGGAATCCGGAAACGCGCGGCTGGACGACGGAATTGTTCTGGACGCCCGTTCAATATGCGCGGATCGGATTGCAATACACGATGTTCAATAAATTCAACGGCGCGTCTCACAACTACGATGGTTTTGGCCGAAACGCCAAGGATAACAACACCGTATTTCTCTATATTTGGGGTGCCTATTAGTGGTGCGTTCGGTTCCGGCGGCGTTAGTGGCATTAGTGGCGGCAGTGGTGAATGCCCCCGCAAGAATGCGAGGGCATGCCCTACAAAAATATCAGTCTATGTTGATTCTTTGGAGAGCCACAATGAAAACGAAAATTAAACCGGCGACGAACACGATTCATACCGCAACCGTGGATGCAAAGCGCTCAATCGTTGCCATCGTGCTCGCCACCGTTGTTGCCGGATGCGCAACCACGGAGCGTTCGCGAACCCTAGGCGACCCCGCTATTCCCGCCCAGGCGATCGCGCTACAAGTGTGCTCAAACTGTCACGGCGTGGACGGCAACGCCACCTCGCCGAATTTTCCGAAATTGGCAGGCCAACGCGAGGCCTATACCGTTTCCCAACTCAATGGTTTCAAGAGCCACAATCGGATTGATCCCGCCGGATTCGAGTACATGTGGGGACTAAGCAAAAACTTGAGCGACGCGCAAATTAATGGCCTGGCTGCTTATTTCGCATCGCAAGTACCAAAAGCGGGCGCATCCGGCGTGCCCGTCATCATGAGCGAAGGCAAGCAGATTTTTGAGAATGGTGTTCCCGCAAAAAGCATTCCTGCCTGCTCGTCGTGCCACGGTGAACAGGGACAAGGCAACGGCCCGTTTCCTCGCGTGGCCGGCCAACATGCCGATTACCTCGTTAAACAATTGCTGGTGTTTCAGCGAACGGATGAACGGCCGGAAGGTGCGGTGATGAAGCAAATCGCCCATGATTTAACGGCGAAGAATATGCAGGCGGTGGCGGCTTATTTACAGGCGGTCGATGCGAAATAGATGCATATTAAACGCGAAGAAAGTGCGAAGAAAATGCGTCAATGGGCTGAAGTAACAAAAATTAAAACGGGAATTTTCGCTCATTGGAACGCTTGACGGATCGCGGCGCGCCAGATCGAAGCGCGAACTGCAATGCGATCTCTTTGTAATCGCAAGTGCTTGATAAGCACTTCGTTGGCAATGCACAAACTATTGCTGGCCTTCCCGCTTCGCTCATGTCCTGCGCTGGAATGGCGCGACAGCTAAACTGTCCTCGATGGCGGCGAAGCCCACGAGCAATCGTGAACGCGCCACTATTAATGTGGTGCGCAATCTGCTTTTTTTGTGCCCGACACTAAGTGGTGCCGCAATTTGGTATCGTTCGTTTTGGGCGCTTTGGGCGCTTTGGGTACAGGTCATGTCAGACTTGAATCCACATTACTAGTAAATTAAGCGTTAAAGTCCTTATTGATGACCCAATCGCACCTGATATTAATATCCATTCGCGGGAGAATTTTCATATGTTCCAATCACGAAATTCCATTCGATGCCGTCTGCTCATTTTGCCAGTTGCCTTAAGCGCGGCGCTATTGACCTGCATACCGGCGGTGGCAAAAACAGCGGTGGTCGCGACCCAGGGAACGCCAACCCAACCAATTCGAAAAACGGCTGATCAACAATTCGCCAGCATTGCCGCCCGCTACATTGAACAATATCTGGCAACGCATCCTGAGTCCGCCACGCAATTGGGCGATCATCGGTTTGATCGCTTGAGCAACGATCTTTCAGCCAACGGCGTGCGGCACGATGCATTACTTTTTCACCGCACATTGAAGGCGCTGGCCGCAATCCCATACGCCAAGTTATCGCCCGCTTATAGCATTGACTACCGTATTCTTCACGCCGATATTGAAAACAGCTTACTGTCGATTGACGTGATCAAAGACTACCAATGGGATCCACTGGGCTACAACCCCGCCAATGGCATCTATTTATTGCTGGCACGAGATTTTGCGCCGCTTCCACAACGGCTAAATGCCGTGAAAGCAAGGCTGGATGCGGTTCCTGCTAAATTAGCCGCTGCCAAAGCAAACCTAAAAAATCCGCCAAAATTATTTACCGAGACGGCCATTTCGCAAAACGAGGGCGCGATTTCTTTGGTGAAAGACGAGCTGGATTTTCACTTAAAATTGGCGCCCATCGCGAAGCCAAAATTAGCCGCCGAATTTGCGCAATCTCGGGCGAAGGCAATTGCGGCGCTTGAGGCTTACGGTACTTGGCTGAAGACCGATTTGCTGCCGCGCTCGACCCGCAATCCGCGCTTGGGTGTTGCCAATTACGAGAGGAAATTACGCTACTCACTGGAATCCGATATCGCGCCTGCTGAAATATTGCGTTTGGCCGAGGCTGATTTGATCAAAACCCAGAATGCCATGTACGACACCGCACTACCGCTGTATCGTGAATTATTTAAAGACAAATCGGAAGTCCCAAGCGATCGCAAAGTCCTGATGCGCGCAGTTCTTCAGCGTTTGAGCGACGACAGACCGAGCAACGACAATGTCGTCCAACTTGCCGAGGCGGATCTGGCAGAGGCCGCCTCATTTATACGCGAAAAAAGCCTGCTGACGCTGCCAACTGATCCTGTCAAGGTGATTGTCATGCCAGAATTCCAACGCGGCGTTGCGATGGCGTACTGCGACGCGCCTGGCGCATTGGAAAAAAATGGCGCCACGTTTTATGCTATTTCACCAGCACCAATAGATTGGACGCCCGCACAAGTAGAATCCTACTTCCGCGAAGATAATCGTTCGATGCTCAAAGATTTAACGGTGCATGAAGCCATGCCAGGCCACTACGTGCAGGGTGTGATCGCCAACAAAGCAAACGTGCCGACACTTGTGCGCCGTATTATCAACAGCGGGACGTTTGCCGAGGGCTGGGGAACCTATGCCGAACAGATGATGGTCGAGCATGGCTATGGTGGTGCAGCGGTAAAAATGCAGCAATTGAAAATGCGGCTACGCCTTATCCTCAACGCAATCATCGACCAAAAAATCCACGCCGGCAATATGAGTGAACGCGAAGCGATGGATTTAATGGTCAATGAGGGCTTTCAGGAGGAGCGCGAAGCCGCTGGTAAATGGCGGCGTGCGTTATTAACTTCTACGCAGCTTTCAACTTATTACATCGGCAATACCGAAGTTAATAATTTGCGCCACGCTTTTGAGGCCAAAAACGGCAATGGAAAACTGAAAGAAATGCACGACACCATGATGAGCTTTGGTACGATTGCGCCGAAATATATTCGTGAAATGATGGGGCTCTAAGATAAGGCCAATTGGGCAAGCATCGAGACCGGCCTGCCAAAGTGCCCGCACGGCGATATCGGAGCTGGGTGGCGTGAATTCAATCAAGTTCGTCGGCATACGGATTCTCAAATCCTAGTGCTGCCAAGACCTTCACCTCGCGCCCCTCCATGATCGCGGCGTCTTGATCTGTTTCATGGTCAAAGCCTGCCAAATGCAACACGCCATGCACCGTCATGTGCGCATAGTGCGCGGCAAGGGGTTTGCCTTGCTCGCGCGCCTCTTTCGCCACAATCGGCGCGCACAATACCAAATCGCCTATTAGGATGGGTGATTTTTTTTCATGATAAACAAACGTCAACACGTTTGTTGCGTAATCCTTGCTGCGAAAGGCGGAATTTAGGCTGCGACCCTCGGCAGCGTTCACAATACGCAACGTCAGTTCAGCTAATCCCGCCCCGGGCTTCAGCGTTGGCTTCGCGGTTCCCTTCGTTGTTCCCTTGATTGCTGCCGTTGAAAAACTCGCGAGTGCAGCCGCAATCCATTTTTTGAATTGTCGCTCGCTGGGGACATGAGGAAGTCGGCTTGCGCACTGGATGCTGATGGTTGATTTTTTAATCATGATTCAGCTTTTTTGCCAACGCTAAACACTTCGCAAAGTGTGCCCGCACAAAATCATCATCCAACGCCATCAAGTTTTCGCCTACATATATTTCCATTGACGACCAACCCGGCACTTCTGATGCACCACGCGGATTGCCGAGCCAACATCTATTTTCGGCAGCAATTTGGTCACGTGCGGATTCGAGCGCGGCAACACTCACCGGAAAATGTACGTGCAGCATATTGGCCTGCACTTCCTTCGGGTTAACGACAAGGCCATCAACGCTCGCGATCGACTTCGCAAATTGTTGCGTGCGCTCAAAGTAAGTCGGCATCCGCGCGAGGCGGTCGTCAAATTTCATCGCAGCACTCGCCACATACGGGTGCAGTTGCACCAAATTTCCACCGCTACGGCGCTGCCAGATTTTGGCTTCGGCAATAAACTCATCATCACCCAACAGCATTGCGCCCGCCATGCCGCCGATACCTTTGTAGAACGACACATAAACAGAATCAAAACCCGCACAGATATCTGCATAGCTGCGTTGGTAAAACGCGCTGGTTTCCCACAACCGTGCGCCATCTAAGCATAATTTGATGCCACGCTTGACGGAGGCTGTTTTTATCGCGTTAAGCTCATCCCAGGTGGGCAATTGTCCACCGATTTCACGGGAAGGTAGTTCAAGAACCAATGCTGCGATGCGTTGCACAAGGTTGGTAATATCATCTGCCACAATGGGCTTGGCGTAATTCCCGATATGCCAGGATTTCAAACCATGCAAAAACTCATAACCCTTTTGCTCATGAATCTCCAAATGGCAGGTGGGATGCATGCCGATGGTAGAAATGTTGGCTCGATCCGAAAAAATGCGAATGGCAATTTGCTGGGCCATGGTGCCGCTAGGCATGAATAAGCCAGCAGGCTTATCCAGCAATTTAGCGACCTTGGATTCAAAACCGTTCAGTAATTTTCCGGCACCATAAACATCAGCATCATAGCCATTGTGTCGACACCATTCACCGATGCGAATGAATTCCTCACCGGGTTTTTGTGGCGTGTGACCAGAAACAATTGTTGTACACGCCCGTCTTAAATCGGCGCGTTGTCCAAGGTTATAAGCCATTTTTGCAACTCGTAATAAATGAAGCTCACAATATAGCAGGTCGCAAAATTGAGCATACAAAAGCGGCGGCCATTTTTCATCGTCGCCGCTCCTTTTACAACAAGCCGTCAAATTTTTGCAGCCGCCGCCATAGTTGGCGCTATGGTCGGTGCAAGTATTCCGCCGCCCGCGCCATCGTTTATTTTATTGCTCATCATCATCGCCAGCATGGCCTCCACTAGATTGCCGGAGTTTGATGGCCCATCTTTGCCAGCACCTCCCTGGCCGCAGTTTCCACCAATGACGATCTGCGGCACCAACGGTAGCCGGCCATTTTCTATCGCTTGCGCCATGCGTAACAGCACGGTGCTGTTTAGTTGATACTGCGGGCCACCATAAGCCTCGACTTGCTTCGCGGTAGCCTCCGCTTGCGCCATTCCGATAGCTTTGGTTTTGTCAGCATCGGCAAAACCAACCGCGCGAATACGATCGGCCTCACCTTCACCTTCCACGCGCACGCGATTCGCATTCGCTTGTGCAATGACCGAAATAGTATCGGCCTCTTGTCGCGCTTGCGCCAATTTGGCTTTACCTTCGTTCTCGCGCACCTGAATCGAAAGCGCGGATGCGGTGATGTTGACTTGTTGTGTCGCCAACGCCTCCTTTTCGCGCAGCGTACGCTCCTGCACTGCCGCAAGTTCTTGCAGCTTATAGGTTTCAACCTGCTCAACGGCGATTTGCCGATTGCGCAGTTGCGTCAAAATTTGCTCAATCCCGCCATGCGAAGCATCGGAACGCGGTGTGCCAATCAATACTTCTTGCAACTCCAAGCTGTACGCAGCGAATTTGGCGCGCATTTCGTCACCGGAACGCTCTTGTATGTCGCTGCGCTCTTGCAACAGCTCAATCAGCGTTTTGGTTTGGGCGATATTTTTAAAGTAGGCGGACACCATGGGATCCAGTGTCTGCTCAACAAGACGCTTGATATCACCAAAACGTTGCACGACCAGCGGCGCTTTCATGTAGTCGATATGCACAACGACCGAAAGCGGCAGGGTTGGCTCGAACGCATCTTTGGTGATGAGCGCGACTTCAGATAAATTTTCATCGAGGCGATGCGTACCAACCGCTTCCTTCACCCACTTCAAGACGAAGTTGGTGGTGGGCACTGGAATCACTTTGCCTGCATAGGTGTTGAACGCATATTTGCCAGGCAACAGCGGGCGCGACCAAACGCCACGTGTACCGGGCTCAACCAATTCACCATGGCGATATTTGTCGCCGGAAGTATCCGTCCCCTGCTTGCCCGTGTAGGAGACGACCACGCCGACGGTGCCGACTTCGATCACAATTTTTTTCACCAGTTCCACAGTGGCAAAAAGCCGGTTTAAATAATAGCTGCCGTCAACCAGAACCTGATGCTGACGGCCCCGAAAACCAGCAGCGCGCAAAAACTTTTCCGGGTCTTGAAAATTGTTGTGAAATAGCGCGGCTTTGGTCGAATCCTGACCCACTGTGGGGGCGATAATTTCGCCTTCTGGCAAGGCAGGTCCGTCGTGAACGGTGATGATGCCGATGACATCATCTGCGTCTTTAATCACGACGGGTTCAAAGCCATTACGCTGACTGATAATGCCTGACATTTGCTCGAATAGCGCGCCATCATTGGCTTCCATGCTGATCGCATAGCGCCGATCCATGGTCAGCACAATGAATTGCGCGAGGTTAATTGCATAGCTGCCCTCGCGCAAAATTTTGCGTTGCGGGCCTTTCTGCCCACCGTTTTGTAGGAACGCACGCACGTCTTGAAAATCTGATGCGCTCTCGTTCGAGGCTAGCGTCTGTGTTGCAGGCATGGCAGCGCCATCTCGGGCAAACACATAGCCGATTTGACCTTGCGGAATCGTAACCAACGGGACGCGGTGGATCCGATATTGAAACGGCATAAATACATGAAATCCGCCGCGCAGCACTTCTGGCTGAAAACCAGCTTCCCCCTTCAGGGCAATTAAGCCGCCGTCGATGGAGCCACCACTGCTCCACATTTTTTCCAACACGCCGAGACGATTGTTCGGGATATAGCGGATCATGCTGCTCAAGTAAATGAACAGCAAAACCAATACAACAAAAATTGAAAATGATATCGCTGGAAAAACAGAAATGAACCTTCCTAAAGAGCCGATTCCCATGGAATCCTCCAAAAATGTGAAATAAAAAAAGTGAGTTGCCCGCAGTGTGATGGCGAGCAAAGGCGCCACCAGTCGAACGCCGTCAGCAGTAATATTCTTGCGGGGTATGTGCGCCGAAAAATACGATTTGTGAAGTCGTAAAGGCGTGGTGTTTGGCAACCATAAGCAAATTAGCCGGCAGCTGCTCATGCGCTTGCTTACCGGCGATGTTGCATACGCACAATTTCTGCGTCTCTCTTGTCGAGAATGATTTGAAATGCCTCAAATACAAGGCTGGTAGCGGGATTTGCATACTGTTGTTCGCACATATCCTGTTGTGCGTTGCAACAATTTACGCTTTCTGCAAACCTTGTCAAGGGCTTTTGAAAATATATTTATTTGACAAAATGTGGCATGAAAATTTACAAAATTGCTATCGGTTGTGCCTTCCGTGCGCTTCATAGGCGGTCACAATTGACTGCACCAACGGATGGCGTACTACATCATTTGCCTGAAAAATTGTGAAGCCAATATCACGTACGCCGTGCAATACGTTGCGGGCATCGATTAAGCCACTCAACGTCCCATGACGCAAATCGACCTGCGTTACATCGCCGGTAATCACGGCCTTCGAGCCAAACCCAATTCGCGTTAAAAACATTTTCATTTGTTCGGGCGTGGTGTTCTGCGCTTCATCCAATATGATGAACGATTGATTGAGCGTGCGGCCACGCATGAACGCCAAGGGTGCGATCTCAATTTGATTGCGCTCGAACATACGCTGCACTTTGTCGAAGCCAAGCAAATCATAAAGCGCATCGTAAAGCGGACGCAAATAGGGATCCACTTTTTGCGATAAGTCACCCGGCAAAAAGCCCAATCGTTCGCCCGCCTCCACGGTGGGGCGCGTGAGCAAAATGCGCTTCACCTGGTCGCGTTCAAAGGCATCTACCGCACAAGCCACCGCCAAGAATGTTTTTCCGGTACCGGCGGGACCGACACCAAAGGTGATGTCATGGGTCTGCATTTGTTTAATGTATTGCGCTTGGTGATCGGTGCGTGGCCGCAGGTCGGGGCGCTTGGTGTGATAACCAATTTTGTTGGGCGCGTTCTCCGGATCTTCATAGCTGGCGGATTCATTTTTTGCGGACTTCGCAAACTTCGCATCGGCAGCATTGCCGACACGCGTCAGTTCCACCAGCCCCAACTGCACTTGCTCGATCGTTAATCCGCGATTCGCTCCTGCATAAAATTTATTCAGGGCCTGCGCAGCCAATTCAATTTTTTCACGGTCGCCGGAAACATTAAATTTCTCGCCACGGCGTGCGATCGATACACTCAGTGCATTTTCAATCTGGCGCAAGTTCTCATCAAGCGAACCACAAAGCGCTGCCAGCCGACGATTATCAATAGGCTTAAAGCTAAATTCCAGCGACGGCGTTTTCATGCTGTTGCAGCTTCTAGCACGGTCTCGGTTGTAATAACATCGCCCCGCAAACTCCAATGCATCGCCTCGGTGATTTTCATCTCGACAAAGCTCCCGATTAAACGCGGATGGCCGGCAAAATTAACCACGCGGTTGTTATCAGTGCGTCCCGTCAATTCAGTAGCATCGCGTTTTGAAAAACCTTCCACCAGCACGCGTTGCACAGTGCCGACCATTGCGTTGGAGATAGCCGTGCCCTGCTCTTCCAACACCCGTTGCAGGCGTTGCAGGCGCTTCAGCTTCACTGCATAAGGGGTGTCGTCATTGAGGCTCGCCGCCGGCGTACCGGGACGCCGTGAATAGATGAACGAAAAGCTGCCATCAAAGCCGACTTCTTGAACGAGCTTCACGGTCTTTTCGAAATCGTCATCGGACTCCCCTGGGAAACCAATAATGAAATCGCTGGTAATCGAAATATCGGGGCGCACCGCGCGAAGCCGGCGGATGATGGATTTATACTCAATCACGGTGTAGTTGCGCTTCATGCCTGCGAGCACCGTATCGCTGCCAGACTGCACCGGTAAATGAAGTTGGGAAACCAGCTTTGGCAGTTTCGCGTAACAATCAATTAGCCGCTGCGTGAATTCAAGCGGATGTGACGTCGTATAGCGTATGCGGGCGATCTCGGGAATAGCGTGAATGCTGGCGAGCAGCAACGCAAAATCTGCTTCGCCCCCCTCTTCCGGGTTTCCGTCCGCGCTTTCACCCGTGTTTCCGATTGCGCCAATATAGGCATTCACGTTTTGTCCCAACAGCGTGACTTCGCGTACACCTTTGGCCACGAGTTGGTGGATATCGGCCATTACCGATTCAAACGGGCGGGAAATTTCTTCGCCTCGCGTGTACGGCACCACGCAGAAGCTGCAATATTTTGAGCAGCCTTCCATAATCGACACAAACGCAGTTACGCCCTCGACACGCGCTGGTGGTAGATCATCAAATTTTTCGTTTTCAGGAAACGAAATATCTACCTGCGATTTGCCGGTATCGCGCTGGACTTTAATCATCTGCGGCAGGCGATGTAGCGTTTGCGGGCCGAATACCAAATCCACATACGGCGCACGCTTGACAATCACCTCACCCTCTTGCGAAGCAACACAGCCGCCAACACCGATCATCATGCCCGGCTTGGCTAATTTTAGTTCGCGAAGGCGACCTAAATCGGAGAACACTTTTTCTTGCGCTTTTTCACGCACTGAACAAGTGTTGAGCAAGACGAGATCGGCGTCTTCGGGTTTGTCGGTTTTCTCGAAACCCTCAAAAGCGTGCAGCACATCAGCCATTTTGTCCGAATCGTATTCATTCATCTGGCAACCGAAAGTTTTGATGAAGAGCTTTTTGGGCGATACGGGAGACGCCTGAACGCTAGCGACGGCGGGATTTGAGAGTGGTTCGGCTTGGATGGTCATGTTTGGCTCCTGGATCGCGGGGGATAGCCCGGGCAGGTTAAGAAACGAATTCTGTTAATCACAGCATCGGCACAGCACACCGACACAACATCGAAACAACATCACAATAAATAACGGGCCGCAAACTGCGACCCGTGAAATCAGTTGGTGGCCAATCCCCGATTCGAACGGGGGACCTGCGGATTATGATTCCGTCGCTCTAACCAGCTGAGCTAATCGGCCAACTTTTTTGCGTTTCTGATGGAATTCAACAAGGTCGAAGTCTGGCATTGACAACCGGCTTTGTCAATCAATAATGATGGGGCGCCTTTTGGCGGACGCGCATCAACCATTTGTTTTTATTCAACTTTTCTGGGATATTCTATTTTTAACAGATTATTGACCGACAGGTCTTGACAATTATGTTGCGCCGCAGCATAGTCTCGCCCACATCGTATTTGCTCAATAGACTCTTTTTAATTCGGTTTGTTGTGCTGACGCTAAACAATACCGTACGGATAAATTTCCTTACGATATTTAATAGCATAAAATTTAATCTGTGTACCCACAAACCCTTAGCGGTGTTGTACCTGCCGCCAGAACCACCCCGCGCCTAATTGGAAAGCGTACAAATCTATCGCTTTGTTCGCATTCAGCGCGCACCTTCCCGTTTCTATGCACGCCCGCCGCGTCGCTTAGCATCGCCGACATCATTCCCCCGTCGAATCGCGTTCAATCCCGCATGCAAACACGCCACTCTCTAACCGCCGCCCGTTCGGGGGGCAATCTTTCGCGCCCATCATGAATACTTCTAAACAAAAACTCAGTGCATTAACGATCGGTGCCATCGGCGTGGTCTTTGGCGACATCGGCACCAGTCCTTTGTACGCGCTAAAAGAGTCTTTTAAACCTGAGCATGGCATACCGCTGAATGAAGCGACCGTGCTGGGAATTTTATCCCTGATGTTTTGGTCGCTCATGACGCTCGTGACGGTTAAATATTTGATCTTCATGATGCGCGCCGACAACAAAGGCGAAGGCGGAATTTTGGCACTGACGGCACTGGCCCAACGCTGCTTTTCATTTAGCTCACGAGCACGTTGGTGGGTGATCGTTGTAGGAATATTTGGGGCCGCCATGTTTTTTGGCGATGCCGTCATTACACCCGCCGTTTCAATATTGGGCGCGGTAGAGGGGTTAAAAGAAGTTTCCCCATCGCTTGAGCAATTCATTGTGCCAATTGTGGTGGGTATCGTCATCGCACTATTTGCAATACAACGACATGGCACAGCGGCAATTGCCAAATTATTCGGCCCAACCATGGTCGTATGGTTTGCCATTATTTTTGCACTGGGTATTGCCCAAGTTTACAAGAACCCGGCTGTTCTGGCGGCGATAAATCCCCTCTACAGTATTGAGTTCTTGCTTGAGTACAAATTTTTGGCCTTCGTGTTGCTTGGTTCAGTTGTGTTGTGCGTAACCGGTGCCGAGGCGCTTTACGCCGACATGGGGCATTTCGGAAAAAAGCCCATCCGTTACGCATGGTTTGCGATGGTTTGGCCCGCTTTGCTGATGAACTATTTTGGTCAAGGTGCGCTCGTGCTTGCCGACGCGAGTGCAGTATCGAATCCATTTTATAAGATGGTACCGGCATGGGGGCTGATACCAATGATTGTGCTCGCTACCGCGGCAGCGATCATTGCTTCTCAAGCAACGATTTCTGGTGCATTTAGCATGACCAAGCAAGCCATTCAATTGGGTTATTTGCCCCGCTTCGCCATCACCCACACCAGTGAAAAGGAAGTCGGACAAATCTATGTCCCGTTTACAAATTGGCTGATGATGATTTCAGTAGTAGGTTTGGTAATCGCATTTAAAAATTCTGACAACCTTGCAGCGGCTTATGGCATCGCGGTGACAATGACAATGCTGATGGCAACATTACTTTTGTATGTAGTGATGACGCGAATCTGGAAATGGAATAAATGGCTTGTCGTACCGCTAACAATAATTTTAGCGGGCAATGATGTGATGTTTATGGGCGCTTGTTTGCTTAAATTTTTGGACGGCGGCTGGTTCCCGCTCGTCATCGGCGCCATTATGTTTACGGTGATGAGCACCTGGCTACGCGGCCGCCAGATCGTGCGCAAAGTGACCAATGAAAGCGCAATGCCGCTTAAATTATTTGTTGATTCCATCTCGGCGAGCCCACCGCATAAAGTAGCCGGTACAGGCATTTTCATGACGGTGAACCCCGATGGAGTCCCAAATGCGATGCTGCATAATCTTAAACATAATAAGGTACTTCATGAGCGCGTGATTATTTTGTCGATTGTCAACGAAGATATTCCATACGTCCCCAAAGAAGACTATGTTTGGATTGAGGACATGAAACACGGGTTCTGGAAAGTGACGGGACATTATGGCTTCAAAGAGCAGCCCGATGTCCCGAAAATGCTGGCGGACTGCAAGCTGCAATCGATGGATTTCAACATGATGGAGACCACTTTCTTCATCAACCGCGAGACCCTCATTGCCACGCCCGGCGGCGGAATGGCGTTGTGGCGCGAGCATTTGTTTGTGTGGATGTCGCACCTTGCCGCCAAGGCGTCGGACTATTTCCGGATACCAACCAACCGCGTGGTTGAGCTGGGCACGCAAGTCGAGATTTAAAATCTCTGCACGACCGTTGCGGAGAAGTCATTTCAATATTTCAATCGGTGGTCGCATCGCGTAAACTTTCATGATGCGACCATCCTTTGAACATAAATTCTGCGACCCTATCGCGTTGTCCATTCGCGCGGCGTCGCTAGCCAAAAAAATTGTTTTCACCAACGGGGTGTTCGATGTGTTGCACCGCGGGCACGTCACCTATTTGGCGGAAGCTGGTGCTTTAGGCGCATCACTCATAGTGGCGCTCAATTCCGATGCTTCCGTGAAGCAGCTCGGCAAGGGCGATGACCGTCCGATCAATACACTGGAAGATCGCATGGCGGTGATTGCCGCGCTCGAATGCGTGAGCCTCGTGACCTGGTTTGAAGAAGACACACCGATTGAACGGATCCTCGCATCGCGCCCTGATGTCCTCGTCAAGGGCGGCGACTGGCCGATCGATAAAATTATCGGCGGCGCAGAAGTCGTATCGTGGGGCGGCACCGTCCATGCAATCAACTTTCAATTCGAGCGGTCGACGACGGCGACGCTGGCAAAAATTCGCGCGCTAAAGCAGTAGGCAAGCATGAACGTTGATTTAATCACTGCTTTTCGAAATCTCGTTGGTGATGCGGGCATCATCACCAACACCACCGATACGGCGCCCTACCTCACGGATTGGCGCGGCAATTACACGGGCGCAGCACGTGCCATCGTGCGCCCGGGCAGCACCGATGAAGTTGCCGCCGTCGTCAAACTGTGTTCGGAAACCAAAACAGCTATTGTCCCGCAAGGCGGCAATACCGGCCTGGTGGGCGGGGGTATCCCTGATCCGTCCGGCAACGCTATTATCCTGTCGCTTCGCCGCATGAACCAGATCCGTGAAATTGATTTAACCAATAGCGCCATCACGGTGGACGCGGGCTGCATTTTACAAAACATTCAAGAGGCGGCCGCCGAACACGGCCAACTTTTCCCGCTGTCAATGGCGTCTGAGGGCAGTTGCACCATCGGCGGCAATCTCTCCACTAATGCGGGGGGCACAGCCGTTTTGCGCTATGGCAACACGCGGGATTTGATTTTGGGCATCGAAGCCGTTATGCCGGATGGCCGCATCTGGCATGGCTTAAAAGCACTACGTAAAGACAATACCGGCTACGATCTAAAGCATTTGCTAATGGGGGCAGAGGGGACGCTCGGCATCATCACTGGCGCGGTGCTAAAGCTTTATCCCGCGCCACAGCGCACCTGTACGGCAATGGTTGCGTTGCGGAATGCAGGCGACTCTGTGACGTTGCTTAAAGCGATTCGTGACGCGCTCGGCGATCGCTTAGTCGGGTTTGAACTGATGTCGCGGGTTTGCATTGACGGCGTTGTGAAGCATTTTTCTGCGACTATTGAGCCATTTACTGCACGGTATGATTGGCAAGTGCTAATTGAGCTGACTGACACGATTAAAAATTCGCCGCTAGAAGAAGCGCTATCAGCCGCACTAGAGCCAGCATTTGCAAACGGCGAGGCGCTCGATGCAGTGATTGCGACATCCGAGGCGCAATCCAAAGCGATGTGGTCGATCCGCGAACAAATTCCCGAGGCCGAAAAGCTGAATGGTAAAAGTGTCAAACATGATATCTCGCTGCCAATCTCCCGCATTGGTCAGTTTATTGATATTGCCCGACCGAAATTAATGGCGGCATTTCCCTCTGCAAAAGTCATTTGTTTCGGCCATATCGGCGACGGCAATTTGCACTATAACCTGAGCTTTCCCGGCACCGCGCCCACGCCGGAACAGACGAAGGAAGCAAACAAAATTGTTTATGACTTGTTAGATGATATGCATGGCTCCATCAGTGCGGAACACGGCCTAGGGCAAATGAAGCGCGAAGAAATCAAGCAACATAAAGGCATCGTTGAGATGGACATGATGCGCGCAATTAAGCGAGCGCTTGATCCGGCTGGAATTATGAATCCGGGGAAGGTTGTTTAGAACATTTCGGCTCTCCGAGATCATTTTGAGAACACTTTTGGGAATAAAAAACGGTATCTTGTGGTAGATGGCGAGCCCCAAGATGAATTCCATATGGTTCGTTTCCTCGGCAACATGAATCGGCAACCACATCCAGCTGCGGCAAAATTTACTAGGTCCGAGCCATTGAAGATACGCCAGCAAGAACGCCTGTTCGCTCCCGCGTAATTGTCACCCCAACCAGCTTAACGCCACGCATATGGGCGATCTTGGCGACACTGATTTTTATCCAGCGTGCATTAAAGTCGTGCAACACCACACCAGCAATATGTTCTGCCAAGGCTTCTAGTAAATGAAAATGTTGGTCTTTCAAATCCGCACGGATGCGCTCGACGACTTTGCCATAATCAACGGTATCGCCAATATTGTCAGAGGCGCCCGCCTGATGGGTGTCAACGCCAATGTCGAGATTGAAGTCCAGCGTTTGGGGCTTTAATTTTTCCCACTCGTAGATGCCAATCCATGCTTCAGCGCGCAGTTCGCGAATAAAAATAGTGTCCAATTTGGCTCTGTCGGTTGGTGTGGTTTTGGTAATTTATACGGCTTGGTTTCAAAATTATTTTCTATTGTAAAGTACGACTATGACTAACGCCCTAATTTCGATCATTCTTGCCTACTTAATCGGCTCTCTCTCGTTTGCCGTGATTGTCAGCAAACTGTTTGGATTGCCGGACCCGCACAGCTATGGCTCAGGTAACCCCGGTGCTACTAATGTATTGCGTAGCGGCAAAAAAGCCGCTGCGCTGCTTACACTCATCGGCGACGCCGCCAAAGGCTGGTTTGCGCTCTGGCTGGCGCAGCGCTATCAAGCTGAATTCGGATTAACCGAAGCGGTTTTGGCCTGCGTTGCGTTCGCGGTTTTTATGGGCCACATATTCCCGATTTTCTTTAAATTTAAGGGCGGCAAAGGTGTTGCCACCGCCGCTGGCATCCTAATAGCGATCAATCTTTGGTTAGGCCTTGCGACACTCGCCGTCTGGATCGCGGTTGTGGCTATTTCGCGCTACTCATCATTGGGTGCGCTCGCTGCCTCCGTTTTTGCCCCACTGTTTACGTTTTATCTTTTTGGGTTTACGCCTTATTTTTTCGCTGCTCTTGCGATGTGCGCAATCCTCATTTGGCGGCATCAAGATAATATTGCCAAGCTCACCAACGGCACAGAATCAAGAGTGGGTGCTAAAAAATAGTCGCGCTCGCGCCGCAACACCGCAGCACCGTAACAAGGTAACAACCCAACCGCGAAGCGCGCGGCAACAAACCCAGTATGGCCCGGCGCTTGAATAATTGACGCCTTCGCAAGCCAGTGGAAGCGCTGTTCGGGCGTGCGCGTTTATTCGTAGATGGATCTGTGCAACGCAGATTTGTAACTTTCGTGAGGACGGTCACGGGTTGGGCAGGTTTGACGGTTGATATCGGCAGCCCCACTGCAACGTGATCCGCTCTGCCAATTTTAATTGTCACGCAATCGTCACACCTTCGTCATGTGCCATACATAGACTAATCAGCATAGACGCCACAAAAAAAGCCATTATAAAAAATCTGCCGCGCCTTTGCACAGCAATCACTGATTGTTGTTCTTGGGTATGCGGCAATCAGCCGGCCGAATCAGCTTAGGCGTTCCTACGGTTCTCCAGTCCTCTCATACTATTTTTCCTATCAATAAGGATTTTTGTCATGCCTATCTCAATCCGCCGCGCCACTCTTCCATCTGCCGTTGCCGCCGCGCTGCTCGCCATGTCTTCTGTTCCCGCAGCGCTGGCGCAAGAAGCCAAAGACGCTGCCAAACCAACCTCGGCAGAATCTGCCAAGTCAAAAGAAGCGGGTAAAGAGCCAACCAAAATTGAAACTATCACCGTAACGGCAAAAAGTGGCGCATACCGCGATGGCGACAAAGGTACGGCATCCTCACTAGCACCCACCCAAGCAAGCTTGGAGGCGACACAGCCCCAATCGATTATTACCCGTGAGTTTATCGAAAGCTCGGTCGCACCGACGGCTGAATACAGCCGCGTCGTTAACGTCGCGCCAAGCATGTCTGGTGACTCTGCAAACGGCCCCGGTTTAAGCGAGACTAAGACCTCAATGCGCGGATTTAGTGATGACCAATACAACATCACATTTGATGGAATCCCATGGGGGGACACCAATAACCCCGCACATCATTCCACCTCGTTTTTTCCGGCATCAGTTATTGGCGGCGCGGTGGTAGATCGGGGGCCGGGCAATGCCAGCAATTTGGGCTTTGCCACCTTCGGTGGGACGATCGCATTGTTCTCAAAAAAGCCGCTTGATACACGTGCAGTGAGCGTGTTTGGCTCGGCGGGTACTTGGAATACTGTGTTGTTTGGCGCGTCGCTTGAAACCGGCAAGATTGCCGACTGGGACAACGCAACCGTACAGTTGAATTTCCAACACTTGCAGTCCGATGGTTATTTAACGCTGAACAAAATCAGCAGCGATAACATGACCGGCAAGTATCAGCGCAAAGTTGGCGACTCCTCGCTGCTGACCTTGTTCACCTCCGTCAATAAAATAAAATACACTCAGCCCGACAACAACAGCGGGCCGACGCTCGACCAAGTTGCGAAATTCGGCAAAAATTTTAGCTTAAACGATGACCCGACCAGCTTCAACTACCGCGGCTTTAACTACACCGCAAAAGATACTGATTTTGAATATGTCAACCTCAAAACACAGTGGGACGATAGCTGGTCAACCGAAGCGAAAATTTATACTTATTCCTATAACAACCAAACCATTTCCTCGACCGACCCAACCGGCCTCACCGCACCCGGCACTAAGATCGGCGGCGCAGGCAACAAGAATATCCCCGGCATTGATAAGCAAAATAAATATCGCGTGTATGGCGGTATCTTTAACGCGGCCAAACAATTTACGGCCGGCCAGTTGCGCTTTGGTGCATGGATCGAACATTCCGATACCGACCGTCATCAATATGATCTTGATTTATCGCTTGGCAATATTCGCGACCCGCGCGAAACTAAGCCGACGCCGGTACAGTTCCCTAGCGTGTTGTTTGACCAGCAGTCATCGATCAAAAACCTGCAGCCGTACGCAGAATTTGAATGGCAAGCTACCAGCAACACATCGGTCACGCCGGGCGTGAAGCTGCTGAGCATCACCCGCTCGGTCAATGCGCCAGTGAACCAAACCACGCGCTTGCCGCAAATCGCTTCGGTCGACTATCGAAAAGCATTGCCATTTTTGACCATCAATCAGCAATTGGGCAGCGGCCTTGCCGTTTATGCACAGTACGCACAAGGCTTTCAGATCCCCGATTTAAAATCGTTCTACATAGCCAACCCGACCCAAAACAGTAGCGACCCGCAACTCTCGACAAACTACCAACTCGGGATCGTGGGCAAGTCCGGAAATTTGGTTTGGGATGCTGATATATATGAAATAAAGTTCAAAAATAAATATGTTTCAAACGGCCTCGCCGGCACCGCAGCAGCCTTCATCAACTTGGGCGGCGCGACTTACAAAGGGTTTGAGGGTCAAGTGACGTATCTACTGGGTAGCGGCTTCGCGCTGTACGGTAATGGCTCAGTAAACCGTGCGACAGCTCTCGACACCGGCAAACAGATCGCCAAAGCACCCGAAATGACAGCCGCATTGGGCGCTATTTACAGCAGCGGACCATGGGCAGGATCTTTTGTCTATAAGCGCACCGGCGCAAACCATATGCAAGATTACAGTGCGGCCAGCGCTGCATCGTATGAATATTACAAACTATCCGCTTACAATAATGTTGATCTGAGCGGTTCCTACACCTTCAAAAGCACGACAGAGGGTTTCAAATCACTCAGGTTACAATTGAATGTGTTCAATTTGCTGAACCAGCAAAAAGTGACTTCCATTAGCACTGGTAAAACCTTGGCAGGCGATCAGTATACTTATCAAGCACCACGCAGTTTTCAGGTTTCAGTGAAAGCTGATTTCTAGAACGAAAATCGCCGGCGAGTCGCGCTCGGAACGGAATAGAAACAAATGAAAAAAAGTTTAGGTTTATTTGTTTCAGCCGCCGCGGTTTGCTTTTCCTTAGCAAGTTGCCAAACGGGGCTGTCTTCGCAATCTGCATTGCCCGCAGGCAATGCAGCGCCTTTGCAAGCGGCCATTGCCTCGCCAGTTGTTTTCAAATTTGCGACGGTTGGCGATAGCCGAGGGCAGGCGAATGCGGTGGGTAACACCGCGCAGGACGAGCGCTGGCTTCAGGCGACCGGCATCTGGAGCCGCATCCTAAGTGAGATCGAAGCGCAGAAGCCCCAAGCGCTGGTCTTTAACGGCGACATGATTAATGGCTATACGCAAGATATGGCGGTGATTGATCGCCAATATGCGTTTTGGCGCGGCATGGTGGTTGGCTTGATGGAGCGCGGCACCTACGTGGTGCCAGTTCCGGGCAATCACGAAGTGCAAATGCCTTTTAAAAACGCCGAAGGTATGCCCGAGAAAAGAGCACTCATCACCCATGAGAACGCCTGGCGCGACAACATGGGCGATTTGATTGTTGATTCTGCACGATGGGCAAGAACGACAAAAACAACGCTCGCCGCTTGGAATATTGAGAACACACCCAAAATCGGTGCGGACGGCATTACGACCGATCAGCGGCAACTCAGCTATTCATTTGATGCTGGCAATATTCATATGGCGATCATCAACACTGATCCAGTCGGCTTCGACGAGTCGGCACCGGTCGTGTGGCTAGAACAGGACCTAGCTGCAGCGAAAGCACGGGGCGTCAAGCATTTTTACGTGTTCGGCCATAAGCCGGCGTTTACTTATTTTGTTGAGGTAGTCGGGGCTAAGGACAAAGCGATGGATAAGGCGACAGACAAAGAAGCGATGCCTTCCAAAAAAACGCGCATTGAAGATGGCTTTGGTTCGCGCGCTGGATTACGTGAGCGCTTTTGGGCTGCGATAGAAACGTATAACGCGACCTATTTTTGCGGTCATCAGCACGTCTACCATTCATCACAACCGACTCGCGCGGCTGGCGGCAGATCGTGGCAGGTTATAGTTGGCTCGGCAGGCTCACCGCTTTCAATCAAAGCAGGAACGAGCAAAAACCCGTTTGATACGATGTATGCATGGGCCGAGGTAAGTGTGCGTGCAAACGGCACCGCATTTGTTCGCGTGAATGGCTTTGATAGCCTACAAAATGAAACGCGTTTGCTGGAACAGTTTGAACTTTCGCAGTAGCAAATTTTAAATTTTCACAATCGCGAAAGTCGTAGCGCTTCTGTTTAGCCCGACCTTTAAGCGGTACCTCGTATTGCTACCGACAAAAATTAACTAGATCGCCGCTGCATCCAGTCCAATATTTGATCCGGCGGCAACGGCCGGGAGATTAGATAACCCTGGATATAATCGCAGCGATAATGCTCTAGGAAAGTCGCCTGCTCAACGGTCTCGACGCCCTCTGCCACAACCGTCAAGCCGAGGTTTTCGGCAAGGTTAATGATGGCAGCTGTAATCGCAACATCATCCGGGTCATTCGGAACACCGCTCAAGAATGAACGGTCAATTTTTATTTTATCAATCGGGTAGCGTTTCAAATAAGCGAGCGAAGAATAGCCCGTACCAAAATCATCAACCGCTAATGTGACACCCAATTTTTTAAGGTTACCCAACGTTATGGTCATGGTCGCAACATCCTCCAGAAACAAGCTTTCCGTTAGCTCCAGTTCGAGCAATTCCCCCGGTAGCCCGTGATCGCGCAAATTTTCCGCAATCACTTCGACCAAATCTTTTTGCTTAAACTGTACTGCCGAAATATTGACTGCAACGGGCACGCGAATACCCAGATCGAGCCACGCCTTGCACTGACGAATGGCTTCGTTAATTACCCAGCGGCCAATCGGCATAATGAGGCCACGATGCTCCGCAATTGAAATGAATTTGTCGGGGCCGAGCAAACCTAATTGTGGGTGCTGCCAACGAATCAGCGCCTCGACCGAGCTAATTTTGCCGGTTTTGGAAAGCACTTCAGGCTGGTAATGCAATACGAACTCAACGTTTTGAATCGCGCGGCGCATGCCGGATTCTAGCGATCTAGAGGCCACCGAGGACTGGCTCAAGCTAGGGATAAAAAATTGAAAATTATTGCGTCCGTGTTCTTTTGCAAGATACATCGCCGAATCGGCGTTCCGAACCAAGGTATCGGTATCTTCCCCGTCTTTGGGAAAAACACTGATGCCCACGGACCCCGTTACGGCAAGCGTTTGGCCATCCATAACAAACGAATCGCCGATGACCTCCACGATTTTTTGGGCGACCGGCGTAATGTCTTCTGCTCTCTCAATGCCGGTAACAATCACCAAAAATTCATCGCCGCCCAGGCGGCCGATTAAATCCACATTTCGCAAACAGCCCTGAAGCCGTTGCGCCAGGCGCTTGAGCAGCTGATCGCCCGCGTAGTGGCCGAGCGAATCATTGATCGATTTAAAATTATCCAAATCAATAAACATCACGCCAACCAATGTTCCTTGCCGCTTGGCGACATTAAGCATCACTTGCAAGCGATCCATCAGCATGGCGCGATTAGGCAGGCTTGTTAAAATATCGTGGTGCGCCAAAAACTGAATGCGCGCTTCCGCCTGCTTGCGATCGCTGATGTCGCGGACGATAGTCATGCGCAATGTGTTTCCATTTCGCACAATCACTTTGCCGACGAACTCAACTGCCACCATGGTTCCATCCGCGCGTAATAGCGTGGCCTCATAGGCCTTTTCGAAGCCAGTGCGAACATTATGGGTCACAGTCTCGCGAGAATCGGGCGCCACAAAATCGAGGTTTGGGCGGCCAATCAAGTCGGCAACCGGCAGCCTCGCCAATTGCGCCAGCGCTTCATTCGCGTCAGTAATAATACCGTTTTCAAAAAAGACGATGCCTTCATTGGTCGCCTCGGCGAATTTGCGAAAACGTTCTTCACTGTCGCGAATCGATTGCTCAACAAGCCGGTATTTGCTAATGTCGTTTATCAACACGAAGGCGGCAATGGGTTTGCTGCCGTCAGCAAATTCTACAAATTGCGGAATAAGGTTTACTTCGATGGTCTTGGTGCCACCATCCGGCAGCTCAAGCAGACGCTCATAACTGACGCTTTCCCCATTCATTACCCGCAAGATAAAAGGGTGAATAGCGATATATGCGTCGGCCCCGACAACTTCAAGAACGGTTTTGTCGATAATCGACGCAACCGTGAAGCCGTAGGTGGCAGCGTAAGCCTCGTTAGCAAATTGGCATTTCATGCTATCCGATAAAAAATAGGCGATCAGCGCCGGCAAGTTGTCCGCCAGCAATCGAAGTTGCTGCTCTGGCGTCGCAGCGGTTGCAGCTGCTGAGCTGCCATGCATTGGCTGAAAAGGTGTGTAGTGAGGACTCATTTAATCGACAGTCCGATTTACGTGTTGGTCGCAACCACAGTTGTCTTTGAAAGAATATGTTTTGCGTGCACTCCCCTATTCTGACAGCAAAGCGCTGTTTTAGGAACCCAGCATAACGGGCAATTACGATTTACGATAAAACCTTCACTTTCCGCGCTTAACCATTGACCTAACAAGGCTTTTTCCGCTACATTCACTGAATGGAATCTGAAATTCAACATCTAGAAGAAAAGCTTGCTCACTTTGTCACGCTGTTTCATCGTTTGCGCGCTGAGAATAACGAACTGCGCCAGTCGGTCGCGTCAAAATCTGATGAAGTCAAACGGCTTTCCGAAAAATTAGATCACGCCAAGATTAGGCTTGAAACGCTGCTCGTACAGATTCCGGAAGTAGAGGGCGAGTCATCATGAGCCCAACATCTGAACCTATGCACGACCCTAAAAGTAGTAAGGCCGCTAAGGATAAAAAAGAGGCGCTCGCCGTAAAAGGCATCACCATCAATGTCATGGGACGTGAATTCCGCGTGGCAGCGGCGGATGGCGAGGAGCGACAATTGATCGCGTCCGTTGACCTGCTCAACAAAAAAATGAAAGAAATTCGCGATTCCGGAAAAGTTGTCGGCAATGAACGTATCGCGATTATGGCCGCGCTTAATATCGCACACGACCATTTGCATCAGCCAAATGGCGTCGCTGGCAAGAGCGCTGAAAAAAATACCGAAAAATCACAACATATTTCCGTTGACGAAGCTTACGTCAAGCGTAAAATGCAAGAGATGGAAGGTATGATTGAGCGAGCGCTTGCGGATCAGGAAAAACTTTTTTAATCGCCGCTATTAGCATTCTTTTCATTTTGAACGCGCTTTCATGCTTCTCGTTCTTCACGGGAAACCTTTAGAAACCGTCGCGAGCAGCCCAAATTGGCAATGAGTAGCGAAGACGTGCATACGTACATTGAGTAACAGATTTGGCAGGTTGGACGATGCAGTCGGCTTAAAAATGTTCCACAGTCTGTTTTATTGTTCGCTTAGGTCTACATCCTTTGGACCAATGACTTATGTCGATGGATCCTGGCCCAAGTGGTGCTTGTGTGATCGTCCCACGCGGACGAACCTAATGGCATCCGGTCGGCATCCACCCTTGAACCCTATTGTTCAAGGTGCGGCCTAAGCGAACACTAAAGCAGATTTTTCTTATTTTCCTCTCAAAAAATATGGCTTATTGGCTCATGAAATCGGAACCCTCCGATGTTTCTATCGATGATCTCGCCAATCTGCCGCATCAAACCGTGCCGTGGTACGGTGTCCGTAATTATTTAGCACGCAATTTCATGCGTGACCAAATGAAAATTGGCGATGGCGTTTTGTTTTATCACTCATCATGCCCGGAGCCCGGCGTGGCCGGCCTCGCTCAGGTCGTGAGTGCCGCCTATCCCGACGAAACCCAGTTTCAGCCCAAGAACAAATATCTCGACGAGAAAGCAACCCGGGAGACGCCGCGGTGGTTTAACGTCGATGTGCAGCTAATCAAAAAAACGCGGCTCGTTGGTTTGCCAGAGTTGCGTGCGCACCCGAAACTTGAAAGTCTGCGGATTTTGCAAAAAGGCAATCGGCTTTCGATCACGCCCGTCACACCCGCAGAATGGAAAATCATTTCCAAACTGGCTGAAGAAAAATAACTTTTCCGCTAATAGCCCGTACACACCACGCACGCTCTTGCCCGCCAACTGAATTCGCCCTCTGGTGCTTTTCGATCCCACCTATCTCCTGATTTATCTCGCCGTCGGCGTCTTCGTCGGTTTTTTTGCGGGACTGTTAGGAATCGGCGGTGGCGCAGTGATGGTTCCTGTCCTTTCAATTATGTTCGTCAAATTTGGCTTCTCGAACGAACATGTGATTCACATGGCGCTGGCAACGTCACTGGCAACTATTTTGCCTGGCGCGTTTGCCAGTGCAAGGGCGCATCATGCACACGGTGCGGTCAACTGGCGCGTCGTCAAGCAAATGACCCCCGGCATTTTGGTCGGCACATTGGCCGGTACGGTGTTCGCCTATTTTTCGAGCACTACGTTTTTGAAATATTTTTTTGTCGGTTTTATTTGCTTCCTCGCAGCACAGCTCATATTTAGCATTAAGCCCGCGCCTGACGCGCCGTCCGCGGAAAAATCACCCCAGCAACTACCCCTCGACCCACCCCAAACACCACCGCAACGAACAGTACCAAATCGCACTTTGCCCGGCCAAGCGGGACTTTTATTGTTCGGCGCGCTGATGGGCTTTGCATCCAGTTTGGCCGGCATCGGTGGCGCGGTTTTAACGATTACATTTTTATCGTGGTGCAATGTAAAAATTCACGAAGCGATCGGCACCTCATCCGCCGTTGGTTTCCCTATCGCATTAGCCGGAACCGTCGGCTACGTCATAACTGGCTTGACGGATCACAATTTACCGCAATGGAGCGTAGGCTATGTGTATTTGCCTGCCTTCATCGGCATCGCTATCACCAGCTTCTTGGTCGCGCCGCTTGGAGCAAAGGCCGCACACCGCCTGCCGGTAGCCACCCTAAAGAAGGTATTCATGGTGTTCTTGGTGGGGCTGGCGATTAAGATGGTGGTGTCGGTTTAGCGCTCCTTTTATAGCACTACGTCTGCAGCAACTTTTTAATAAGACAGTCGTCCCATGCGCTTGCCAAACTAAGTGCCCGCGCCTAGACTATGCCCTGTTACAAATCAGTGACTATCGTGTCACTTTTATTCTGAAAACTTTATCAAAGGATTCAATATGCT